>JAGBSS010000040.1 GCA_017631725.1 Clostridia bacterium
ATTTTGCATAGCACTCTACCATAAATCTTACAGCTGTTTTTGTTAAACTGCCGTTAATTGCATAATTGCTCATATGGTCACCATTATAGGTAGACCAACCAAGTGCCACTTCGGATAAATCACCCGTTCCAATAACAATTCCGTTTTCTTTATTGGCAATGTCTAATAAAACCTGAGTGCGTTCCCTTGCTTGGGCATTTTCATAACAAGCATCGTAAACGCCCTTTTGGTGATTTATATCTTTTAAATGTTTTAAAACACTTTTTGAAATATCAATTTTCTTTAACGTAACACCTAACGCCTTTGCCATTTTTATACTATTTAAGTACGTTCTAGAAGTCGTTCCAAAACAAGGCATTGTTATTGCTATAACGTTTTTGTTATTTAACCCCATTTTATCTTTTGCACGACAAACGGATAAAAGCGCTAAAGTTGAATCTAACCCGCCGGAAAGCCCAACAATAATTGTCTTTGCCCTAACGTGATTAAAGCGCTTTATAATGCCCTCTGCCTGAATATCTGCTAAACGGCTAAAATATAAACTATCGTTGCCTTTAGGAACAAAAGGAGTTTTATCGTATTTAGTTTCAAAAAGGCTTAAATCTTTTTTAGCAGTAAAGTTTACAATTTTATAATTTTCGCTACCACTATAAATATTGTCTTTCAACTTTTTATAGGCTAAAAATTCGGTGTCGATATCTGCTTTAACAAGCCCAAAAGAAAACATGTCGCTTTCATTTTTTAAGCACTCGCCTTCTACAATTAAAGAATACCCAGAATAAACGTAATCTGTGGTAGATTCACAAACCCCTGCCCCTGCAGAAACGTAGCAAAGCCAATTTTTTAAACCATTAATTTTAAATAAATTTGCCGTGTCTTCTGGTAAACTTTTTGTAGCAACGCTATTGTTTAAGTGCATGCACACTGTTGCCGTTGATGAATAAAAGCAACTTGGAGAAAGTGGCAGAGTGCTTTCTTCTCCAAACTCTACCCCTAAAACAATGGTATCACTATTTTGCTCTTTAAATAAAATATCACTACCAAATAAAACTTTTTTATTTAAAAAGTCAATTTCTTTAACCCCTTTAAAGGTGCTAAAATATTTATACCCTAAACTTTCCGAACTTTTACTAAATCCGTTTTTAACTACAATTGCCTTAACTTCGCCCTTATTTAAAACGGCACAAGCATTATATATTTTTCCGCCCTCTAAAAATGGAAAACCTATAAAGGATATTAAATTATAATTTTTAGTTTGCTCTGCAATTTCCCCTATGGCAAGTTTACAAGCGTTTAAAAGAGTTAAATTTAAAACGCCATCCATACAAGAAACCCCACAAAGGGTAAGTTCTGGGAAAACCACCGCTTCTACCCCAGAATTTTCACATTCTAACAATGCGTTTAAAATAACTTGTTTGTTATATTCTACGTCTAAAATTTTAATTTTTGGCGTATATGCGCCAACCTTTAAAAAGCCAAAATCCATAAAAACACCTAAAACGCTAATTTTTATTATCTTCATTTTAACGCATTTTTGAAAAAAACGCAATATTTTAAGCAAACAAAAAACGCAAATTTTGCGTTTTTTGCAATTTTTGCGTTTTTTAAGTAGTTTAATTTTTATTACTTTTTAAAAAAGTGGTTTTTTTCTAATTTTAGATATAATAGAAACAACACTAATTACTGCCAATGCCACTAAAGAAACAACTAAAATTACCGTGTAAACGGTATTCCAACTATACTTTTCTGCAATTGCACCAAACCCGTAAGAAGATATTGCCGAACCCAAATAACAAAATCCGTCTATAATACCTGCAACCGAACCTGCATTTACCCCTTTTACGCTTAACGGATAAATAGAAGTTACAACGTTATTGGTTGCGTTCATACAGAACATTGTAATTGCAAGGGAAATGAGAATAATTACCCAAACACCAGAATTTAAACTGCCAAATATCACGCCAATAAAAATGCTTGCGCCTACAAAAAGAATTAGCATTGCAATGGTTAAAGCTTTACATTTCCTTACAAGAATAACGGAAACAATGCCTGCAGACATACCAACTAATGGCAATGCAAGGGTTAATAAAACTGCAAAGTAGTTAGGCAAACTAAATTGTTCTTTTAAAAAGGTTGGTGTCCAAGTAATAATTCCGTCTTTAATAAAACTGCTTACAACGGAAA
>JAGBSS010000041.1 GCA_017631725.1 Clostridia bacterium
GACCTTTTAGCCTTAAAAACGGGCTACGTGGTAAAAGAAACTCCCTTTTCCGTTGGTGGATATAAAGATTGGTGTATATCGGCACTAAAAATTCCATCTTTTACGATAGAAGTTGGAGATGACAACTTATCACACCCAATAGAAAAAAAATACGCAAAAGAAATATTTGAGAAAAACAAAGGTGTAATACAAGCCCTTACGGAGATTTTATGATAGAAAAATATATGCGTCTTGCCCTAAAGCAAGCCCAAAAAGCAGAAAAGTTAGATGAAGTGCCAATAGGTGCTATTATCGTTTTAAACGGTAAAGTTATAGCAAAAGGGCATAATTTAACCGAAAAAACTCAAATCGCCACTCGCCACGCTGAGATAATTGCAATAGAAAAGGCTTGTAAGAAATTAAAGAGTTGGCGTTTAGATGGCGCAGAACTATTTGTCACTATAGAGCCTTGCCCAATGTGTGCAGGTGCAATAGCAAATGCAAGAATAAAAAAAGTTTACTTTGGAGCGTACGAGCCTAAAAGTGGTTCGGCGGAGAGTAAATTTAACGTGTTAAGTGATTCTGGGCTTAACCATAAGGTAGAATTTCAGGGCGGAATTTTAGAAAAAGAGTGCAGAGAAATAATTAAAAATTATTTTAAGCTAAAGAGAAGGTAAAAAGCCTTGACTATTTTCAATAATAGTCGTACAATAATAATGAACATAGTTCACAAACGTTAGGAGAAAAACATAATGATAGCACACGGCAACACAATAGAACTAATTTGTGGCAATTCAAACAAGCCACTTGCAGAAGCAATTGCAAAACAATTAAACGTTTCTCTCTCTCCTGCAGAAGTAGGTAAGTTTTCAGACGGGGAAATAAGCATTAACCTTCCCAGAACGGTAAGGGGTAAAGACGTGTTTATAATTCAGTCTACTTCTTGTCCTGTTAACGATAACTTAATGGAACTTTTAATAATGATAGATGCTTGTAGAAGGGCATCTGCAGGTAGAATAACCGCTGTTATGCCATACTTTGGCTATGCAAGGCAAGATAGAAAAGCAAGGCCAAGAGATCCAATTACAGCAAAACTCGTTGCCGATATTTTAACAAGTGCAGGTGCTGATAGGGTTTTAACAATGGACCTTCACGCAGCACAAATTCAAGGATTTTTCGATATTCCTGTTGACCACTTGTATGGTGCTCCACTTTTAGCAAGATATTTCAAAAGCAAAATGGATGAAAACTGGGTAGTTGTTTCTCCAGACGTAGGTAGCGTTTCAAGGGCAAGAAACTTTGCGGCAAAAGTTAACGCTAATATGGCAATAGTAGATAAGAGAAGACCAAAGGCAAACGCCATTGAAATTATGAACGTTATTGGCGACGTAAAAGGTAAAAAATGCCTTATGGTAGACGATATGATAGACACGGCAGGCACAATTTGTCAAGGTGCAGAAGCACTTGTTAAAAATGGTGCAGAAGAAGTTTATGCGTGCTGTACTCACGGTGTTTTAAGTGGCCCTGCTATGGAGAGAATAAATGCATCTCCTATAAAGCAACTTGCTATTTTAGATACCATTGACATGCCGGAAAACGTTAAATCAAATCCAAAGATTAAAATACTTTCCACGGCTAAACTTATAGCAAACGCTATTACGCAAATTTACAGCGATCACTCGCTTTCTGAAATTTACGAAGATTAATTTAAAAAGCCGTTTTAAACGGCTTTTTTGTTGGAGAATTTATGAAACTTATCGTAGGGCTTGGTAATCCCGGAAAAGAATACGAAAACACCTTTCACAATCTTGGCTTTATGGCTTTAGATTGCGTGGTAGATTATTTCGGGGTAAATTTCAATAAGGAAAAGAGTAAAGCCCTTATCGCAGAAGAAAGAATTAACGGCGAAAAGGTTATTTTTGCAAAGCCACAAACGTATATGAATTTAAGTGGCGAATCTGTAAGGGAACTTTTAGATTTTTATAAAATCTCGCCGTCAGATTTAGTTGTTATTTACGATGATTTCGATTTACCAATTGGTGCAGTAAGGTTTAGAGAAGAAGGTTCTGCTGGCACTCATAACGGAATGAGAAATATCATTAAAGAAATAAAAACTGAAAAATTTAAAAGGGTTAGGGTCGGTTTTCACCCTAAAGAAAATTCGCCTATACCTTTACTTGACCTTGTTTTATCAAAAATTAAAGGGGAAAGTGAAGAAACTTTATCTTTATCCTTAAACGTAGTAAAAAATGCATTAATCGACTATTTAAAGGGTAAAGAATTTAACGTTGTAATGCAAAAATATAATAAAAAAGCGGAATAATAAAACTAAAAAACTAATTTCGCTTTTATCATATGCTTAACAAGGTTTTACAATTTAATAAAAGTCAAAATTCTATAGAAGAATACTTGTTTTCCATCCGCCAAGGTGTACCTTTGGCGGCTTTTGGCGTGTGCGATTCTTTTAAACATTACTTATCAAGCATTTTAGATCGCCCCGTTTTATACGTCACTAAAGATTTGGTTAGTGCAAGAAAAACTCAAAAGGAAATTTCAGAGTTAACGGATAAACCCGTTTATCTTTTGCCACCTTTTAACGATTTACTTTTAAACTTTAAAGGTCAGGCTAAAGATGGTTTAATAGAACGTGCTAACGGTGTAAGTCAATTAAGTTTAGGGGGCATTTGCGTTGCCCCAATAGAATCGCTTTTTCAACCGGTTTTTAAAAACGCAAAAAGCATTAATTTAGAAAGAAATTCCGATTACGATATAAACGATATAACTAAAAGTTTAGTTCAAATGGGATATGCAATAAAAGAAAGGGTAGAATCTAAAGGCACTTTTTCTCAACGTGGCGATATTTTAGACGTGTATATTCCCTTTATAGAATTTCCCGTAAGGTTAGATTTTTTTGGAGATACGTTAGAAACAATTAAAACGTTCGACTGTGAAACGGGAAGAACGGAAAAGTTTTTAGATAAAGTTGAAATAACTCAAGTTAGTCCTTTTTCTTATACTGAAAAAGATTACGCCATTTTTAAAGAAAAGGCGGAGAAAGAACTTATTTATGCCAAAAAGAAGGGGCTTTATAACCTTGAACTTTTAGCAAGTGATGCTTTAACATCTATAGACGTAAAAGATGGTTTTTCACTTTTACAATTTTCCTGTTTTTCCGAGAATTTTGCTAACATTTTCGACCTTTTAAATAAAGATACGGTAATAATTTTTGATGAAGCAAAAGCCGTATACGATTTAAGCAAATTACAACAAACGGAGTTTACGGAAAGATATAATTCGTTATTTAATCAAGGTGAAACTTTTTCCTTTGCAAAAGAACAATTTTTTACTGAAGAAAGTTTTATAAACGGCATATCTCGTTACTCGTTGGCTAATTTTTCCACC
>JAGBSS010000042.1 GCA_017631725.1 Clostridia bacterium
ATATAAATTTAGACCCTGCTTTTAAAGAAGTTGTGGCAATTAATAAAAGTATATACGGATTATACGTTTTTCAAAAACACGCCGTTTGGCTTTTAACTGAAGATAACGTAAATGGTTTTTCTCTTAAAAAAATTGCCGTGTTTAGCGAAGAAATTTTAGCACAATCGGTAAGCGGAGATAAAGAAGTTTATTTTGTAAAAGGCAACGAGATATACCTCGCAAAAGGAGAAAACGTTAAAAAGGTGGAATTAAATGCCAATTTTAACCTTGCTTTTAAAGGAGTTATGTATAAAGATTATTACGTTGTTTTAACTAAGCGACAAAATAATTATTTGGCACACTTTTATAATACCGTTAATGGCAAATACACCACCTTTTTAGATATAATTGACATTACAAGCAATGGTTTAGCACTATTAAATAACGGACAAATGGGTTTGGTTAATATTAACGGGCAAGGGGATTGGTATTCTAAAAATTTAGACCAAACGATAGATGATAGAAAAATTATTTGTGGTTTCGAATTTTATTCTTATTCTTCTGGCGAGTTTATTGTTGTAAACTGCAACAAAGAAAAAGTTTACACAATTAAAAAGGGGTTAAATAAAATTGAAACGGAACTTTCTGCTTGCCAAACCAAATTTGGTTTTAAAAATTGTCAGCAAGACTTTAGTTTAAAAGATTTTAAAATTTTTTATAGAGATTAGGAGTAAATTATGGAATTTGTAACACCTACTACAAAAGCAGAAATGTTTAACGAGTTAGATAAAATTTTCAAACACTATAGGATAGATAGATACGGATATCAAAAGGTTGAATTGTTGCCCGTGACTTTTAACAGACTTCCGTTAATAGAAAAAACCGAAGAAGAATTTTTGCAAATGGCTAAAATCGAACTTGCGGGAACTCATTTAAGGGAAATTAAAAAGTTAAAACAAACTGCAAGCAATGAAATTATAAAATTGAACAGCCAACTTTTAACTATTGACCAAGATTTAAACGAAACTATTGAAAAAGTTGACCAACTTTTTTTAGAAAGCGTGGAAAAGGTTAAAAAGCAAGTGGTTTTAAACGGTCTTGTTTCTTCTGATTACTTGCCAAACAAAATTGCTCAATTAGAAATTGATAAAAATGCGGAAATTATTTCATTGACGGAAAAATCAGTTAATAAAAAGTCATTACTTTTAGCAGAGATTGAGAAAAATCAAAGCCAAATAGATAATGCGGAGGAGTATTTCTTTGAAATTCATAATGCAGAGATATTGGCTAAAAAAGAAGAAATTAAAGATAAAATTGCAGAAAAAAATAGAGAAATAGAAACCCATAACGCAGGAGTACAAGAAAAAGATGATAAATATAAAAACTCTTTAATTCGCCAACAAACAGAACTTGAACTTCAATTTATGCAAATTAGAAACGGAGAGTTTACGGAAAGCGAACTTATCGATATGGGTTATTATAAAGACGTTGTAGACTGCGTTAGGGCTTATTACGATACTTTAGATCTTGAAACGGCCTATAACGATATGGTTACAGAGCAAAGGCTTGTTGTATATTTAGGTAATTATTATGCACACCTTTGTTTTAGTTATAGACAACAATATTTAGATTATTTAGAATTTCAAGCAAATTAAATTTTAGCCCGCCAAGTTAGGCGGGCTTTAGTTTATCTAATGAAAAAAATACTTTACTTGCTAATGTTTGTATGTTATATTATTTATACAATAAGGTGAGATTATGTCAAAAAGGGTAAAAATAGGCAACATTTATATCGGAAATGGTGAAAAAATAGCCATACAATCTATGACAACGACAAGGCTTGCTAATCTTTCGGCATCTATTAATGCTGCAAAAGAATTAGAGCAGGCCGGTTGTGATATTATTAGATTTTCCGTTGCAACAGAGTTAGATGCGTTAAATATAAAAGAACTTAAAAAACAGCTTAAGGCACCAATAGTTGCAGATATTCACTTTGACTATCGCCTTGCAATTAAAAGCATTATTTCTGGTGCAGATAAAGTTAGAATAAACCCCGGTAATTTGGGTGGCGAAAATAATTTAAAAGAAGTTGCTCAAGTTTTAAAAGATTATAAAATTCCTGTAAGGGTGGGGGCTAACACGGGCAGTATTGATAAAGAGTTCTTATCTAAATACGGAAAAAGTTCAACAGCACTTGTAGAAAGTGCGTTAAAAAGGGTGCATTCTTTAGAAAAATACGGGGTAGAAGATATTGTAATATCGGTTAAGGCATCTTCCGTTCCGTTAATGGTGCAATCTTATCGTGAAATTGCAAAAAAGTGCAATTACCCTTTACATATTGGCGTGACCGAAGCGGGAACTTTTTTTAACGGAGTGGTTAAAAATAGTATAGGTATTGGCTCACTTTTATTAGATGGAATTGGCGATACCATTAGAGTAAGCCTTTCTACTAACCCCGTAGAAGAAGTAAAGGCGGCGAAATCTATTTTAAAGGCGGTAAATAAGTACAATTTAGGGGCAGAAGTTGTTGCTTGCCCAACTTGTGGCAGATGCGAGTGGGATTGTATGAATTTTGCCAACG
>JAGBSS010000043.1 GCA_017631725.1 Clostridia bacterium
CAAGATGACTATTTTGCACTTGATAAAGTGTTTGGTTCATTCGGTATGACAAGACGTCAAATCCTCGAAGATGTTGTAAAAGCAAACAACGGTAAAATCGTTTACACTCTTTACAACGAAACAGCAGGAACAGGCGGCGCTGCTAGATATGCATTATATAAATATGATGCAGATTATATTCAAGGCTTCTTACCTCTTGAATACACTCCTAGCCCGTTATATCCTCAAGGTGCTTTTGACCTTATTTCTAACTGTATGGCTCAATTTGTAACGCCGCAGTTGAAACGTACAAACACCCTTGTTTATCTTGATGCTGTTTCACATAACGCATAATAAAATTGCTCTCCCCGCCCTTTCCGGCGGGGGGAACTTTTTAAAGAAAGGCAGAATTAATTATGAAATTAGAAAATACTTCAAAATTAACATTATCACACAATGATTTAGTTTTTGGCGCTGGTGCAATTGCCGATATTCCTGACGAAATTGCAAAGATATGGCTTAAAATTGACGGCGTTAAGCAATATGTTGACCCTGTAAAAGTTAAGGAAGAAGAAGAAAGAGCAGCAGCGCTATTAGCAAAAGCAAACGCTAAAATTGCACAATTAGAAAAAGAAGTTAAAGAATTAAAAGCAAAACTCACAAAAACAACAACAAAAAAGGCTACTAAAAAATAATGACAAACTTTTTTGAAACAGTTACAGTTGAAGAATTTAAGGACTATTTCTTTAGAGATTTCCCCTTCTTGCCCGTATGGAACGCTATAACAACATATTGGAAGGGCGACACCGTTTATTATACGGATAATTTCTATAAGTCCTTAATTGATAATAATACAAGTTTACCCGATGATGAATCGGCTTGGCAAAAAGTAAAAGGCGACAAATTTGCATATATAACGGATGAAGATATTGCAAAAGCAATGACACAGGCATTGCCTAACGCTAATGATAGATTTGGGGAAAGTTGCGTTGAAAAAAAGAATATATATCTTCATCTTGTTGCCTTTTATCTTGTTTTCGACATTAAAAATTCATCTATGGGGATAAACTCAAGTTATCTTGGCGCATTATCATCTAAGCATGTAGGTGATGTGTCCGAAAGTTATAACATCCCAAATTGGCTTATGAATAGCCCTCTTTACAGTATTTATTCACAAAACGGCTATGGGCTTAAATATTTAAGCCTTATTGCCCCTTATACCGCAGTTACTATATTGTTTGCTCCGGGAAAATCAACAATTGGCTAAGAAAATAAAATACGACACCACAGAACTTGATAAACTCATGAAGTCAATGAAGGATGAATATATCCTTAGAGTTGGTGTAATTGGTGCAAAAGGTAAAGGAAGTCATGGCAAAGGGGAAGATTTATCAAATGCTGATATTGGTACATTCCACGAATTCGGCACAGAAAGAACACCCCGAAGGTCATTTCTTGAAGATAGCCTGAAGTTTAAACTAAAAGACTTTAACACCGAAAAATTCAGGGCTATCAGAAAGGCAATGTTCAAGTGGATATTTGACAAGAAAGCCCCTCAAAACTTCCTTAATACGCTTGGTGCAAAATGTCTTGAATATATAGAAGAAGGTTTTGCAACAAACGGTTTTGGCATGTGGAAACCGCTTGCCGCTTCAACAAAAAGCATTATTGCTAAAAAGCATAAGGTTTTAACTATGGATAAAGCCCTAAATGCTTCAATGGCTAAATACTTAAAAGCAAATAAATTTTGGCACGGCGATTTAGTACGCAACCCTGACGGTTCTATTGGCATAGCGGGCGGCCGCAATATCTTAACAGAGACAGGCAAATTAAGGCGTTCTATTTCATTTAAGGTTATTAAAAGAAAATGATTTTTTCAGCAAACAGATTCAATTTATCAAACACAAATTCAACCTTACCTAATATGGCAAACACCATAACAGGCTGGTTTTTAAATATAACTTTTGACGTTGTTGAAAGAACACTTGACGGCGCTGATTGGGCAGAAACAACCGTTGAAACCATTAACACAAGGGGTGTAGTTCAACCGCCAAGAGACATTGACTTAAAAATATTTCCCGAAGGAACTTGGGCTTGGGAATGGTTAATGATTCATTGTTTGCCCGATGTTCAACTTAATACAAACCAATATATCCGCTATGACGGCACTTTATATAAAGTTATGTCAAAGAAAAATTGGGAAAAATACGGCTATTGCAGATATATGGTTTTAGAAGCGTTTAAGGCAGACCAACTTTGAACAATAGCACTTTAGACATAATTAAAACTATTATTGATAAGCAGATGAACATGCCCACAGACCGTGTTTGGGCGTATAATGGCACACAGAACTTGCCGCAAGATACGGGTTTATTCATTGTTTTATCATTCATGAACAGAGACCCTTATGCAAACGTTTCACGCTATGAACCGACACAAAACGGCTATATTGAGAAACAAAGCGTAAATGTGGCAGAAGATGTTCTGATTTCTTTAATTTCCGTAAATACGGATGCAAGAGACAGGGTTTTTGAAGTGCCAATGGCATTAAAAAGTGCTTTTTCTCAATATATACAAGAAAAAAATCATGTTCATATATCGACAATCGGGCAAGTCATGGATAGTTCATTCATGGAAGCGACTTCAAGGCTTAATCGTTTTGATGTTACTTGCAGGGTAATAAGAACCTACGAACAAATAATTGACATAGACTACTATGACAAATTCCCGAATACATCTAAGTTTGAACCGAATTGGTTAATTGATTAATAAAGGAGAAAATTAAATGGCAAATTACCAAATTCCTTTAACGTATGTTGTAAACGTTTCAACCGTTTCAGCAGGACAAGGACTAGAACCCCTTCAATTGGGAACCATACTTTTGTTGACAGACGATGAACCTGTCAACGCTCTTAGCGGTGATTATATTCTTTCAAGAACCGCATCGACAATAATGAATGCTTTTGGCACAGAAAGCACAACGGCTAAAATGGCAAATGCTATATTTAGTCAAACGCCAAATATTCTAAATGCTGGCGGTTATGTAGTTGTAGCACCTTATAAAGAAGATGTTATACAAACACCGGCTACTTCAGGCACATTAACAACAGTTGATTTAAGCGAAAAACTTACGGCTCTTTTAGCGGTTACGGCTGGTGATTTAACCGTTACAGTTGACGGCGGAACACCGCAAGCACTTACAAACATTAACTTAACGCAGGCTCAAGACCTTAACGGCATTGCCGCAGTTCTTGACGAAGCAATTGAAGGCGCAACCGTTACGGCTGTAAATGATGCTCTTGTATTTACTTCAGAAACAACAGGCACAACCTCAAGCGTTGCAATAAGTGAAACTGTTTCTTCCGTTTCTGACCTTTACGGTTCAGATTATTTGAACGGTGCAAGTGCTATTGCCGCACCAGGGCAAGCCGCAGTTTTAGGGCCGGAAACAACAGCACAGGCAATTGCAAGACTTTCTCAACAAATTTATACTGAAGGTATTTTAACAACAAGAACAATATCAGACCTTGAAGCAATTGATGCTTCCAATCTTGTTGAAGGAATGCCCAATAACATATTATTCTTAACCGACATATCAACTTCAACACTTGTTTCAGGCGGTTTATTTAACACCATTCAGAACAATAAAAACACAAGAAAGTTGCTTTATTTGACGGGTGGTTCTTCTGATGATATTAGAGCAAATGCAAAACTCTTTGCAGCCGCTTTTGCATCTCGTGGCTTGTCAGTAAACTATGGCGGTTCTAATTCAACAATAACAATGACATATAAAGACCTCGCAGGCGTGCCGGTTGACACAAACATTTCAGAAACCATTCTTGCACAATGCGAAGCAATTGGAGCAGATGTTTATTGTTCAATAGAAGGCTTGGCGAAGGTTATTTCTTTCAAGCAAGGCGGTTTATATTTCGACCAACTCGCAAATCAAATATGGTTAAGAACTACCGTTCAAACAACCGTTGCAAACCTTTTATTTACAACAAGAACCAAAATTCCGCAGACAACACAAGGCGTAAATACTATTGTGAATGCAATTAACGCAGTATTAAATCAGGGCGTTATTAACGGCATGATTGCCGCAGGCGAATGGAACAGCCCTGATACGTTTGGTGTTTATGCCGATTTCATGAGAAACATAAGAACTCAAGGTTATTATGTTTATTTCACACCGCTTGCTGAACAATCACAGGCTGACCGTGAAGCAAGAAAATGCCCTGTAATCTCTATTGCAGTTAAAGAAGCAGGAGCAATCGAAAGTGCAAATATTATTATCTACTTAGAAGCATAAGGAGTATAAATTATGGCAGATGCATATACCGCACAAGATACGCTGCAAATAACAGATTTTCAGGGTTCATTCACCCTTTCAGACTTTGCAGAAGGTACAGTTGCCGAATTGGCAGCAAACAACGAATTGGCAACCGTTACAACAGGATACAACGGCAACGGTTTAGGCGCTCACAACGAACCGGGCAGGCAAAGAGTTTTAACTCTTAGGCTTGTCAAGGCTAGTGAAGATGACAAAAGGCTCAATGAAACTTTTGAACTTTGGAAAAAAAGAGACATGAGATTCAAGCCCATCAAATGCAATTTTACTAAAAACGTTGCACATTCTGACGGTAACGTAACACACGACACAATTGAATGTTATTTTGGACTTCCGACAGGCGTTCCGGCTGTTTCAACAGATACAACAGGCAACGTTGAACAGGTTGTTTCAATCTATACATTCACTTTTGCAGATTATAAAAGGATAATTTAATGTTAAAATTTTTGCTGAAATCAGGCAAAAAACTCGAAATTGATATAGCACCGATAGAAACAGGACTTGCCCTCTATCGGGCTATATTGATAGAGTGTAAGGGAGCAGGGCTTGATTTGACCGTAGCAGAAGATGATACGATTTTAAGCCTTTTACTCAAGAACAAAGAAGCCTGTTTAAATGTTCTTAGTTCTGAAAATGTACTTGAAGCAATAAAAGATTGCTGTGCAAAAGTTGTTTATGACAAACAACGTTTTACAATGGATGTATTTAATAAAATCGAGAACCGCAAAGACTTTTTCCCCACAATGATGCTTGTGGCAATCGAGAATATACGCCCTTTTTTCGAAGAACCCCATATCATATTGGACAATATACAAAGCCAATTTCTGAATTAAAACTCCCCCATGTTGAAATAAATGAAGATATTTTCAAAGTTTGGGAAGCAAAATTGTCTGAAAGCGGATATGGGAGCATAACGGAAATAAAAAACCTTGATAGTGAAACTTTTATGAGTTTGGTTCATAGAGTTAAGTTTTTGGAAGATTATAGAGAAGCAGTAAGAGAGTTAAATAAGAAATGACAAATTCAACCGCACAAAATAAACTAGGTGAATTATTTGTTGATATTGGCGTAGGCGGCTTGGGTAAGACACTCAAGGCGCTAAACAGCGTGTCTGCAAGTTTTCTTTTAACCAAAAACGCTGCCGTTCAGATGATAAAACCCCTTGCTGATATGGGCTTAAAAGTGGCAAAAGATGCCGTTGGGCTTGGCAAAATGGCGGATGCTCTCGGCACAACAGAAGAAAATGCCTATAAACTTAGAAGATATTTAAGGGAATTTTCATCCGAAGATTTAATGGGTGATGTGGCAAATGTTTCTCAAAAGTTTACGGATATTATTAATCATCAAGGGGCTGTCGATGGTTTATTTGCCCGCTCTATGGCAAAACTTGGCTTAAATTGGCAAAGTTATAACGGAAGTTTTGAGGATACCTTAAAGTTTATCATGGATGTCAAAAAACAACTTAAAACCTTAAATTTGCCAAAAAATATTGAATTAATGCATCTTAGAAATTTAGGCTTGCAGAAATTTCAATATCTTTTTGAAAAACCTAATTTTAATATTCAAGAAGCCGCTAAAATTCTTCAAGAAGATATTGACAAGGAAAAAGCCCTTGATGAATCAATGAAAAACCTTAAAAACTCAATAGATGACCTAAAAACAAAAGTTGTAAGCAAACTTATTGATGCATGACTTATTGAGAATATAGGGAAAATTACTAATTGGATAGAAAATCAAACAACAAACATTGATAAAACAGTAGACAATGCAAAAACAGGGGTAGACGTTGCACAAAAGGCCTGGAGTTTACAGATTCCTAATTTGCCTTTTACTATAATTCGCTATTTTAAGAAAATATCTGACGAAGGAAAA
>JAGBSS010000044.1 GCA_017631725.1 Clostridia bacterium
CTAGCCCTTAGGAGGGGCTTGTTATATCCATTTAACTAAGGAACCAAAATGGATTAAATTTATTTTATTTTTATTCCTATAATTAGTCCTAAAACTTTTTAAGTCTTAAAAAGTGGCTATTTTCACTCGTTTTTACCATAAAAAGCATTGATTTTAGGTATATTAGACGGATAGACCAAGCGTTTAGGAGGGCTCCGTTATATCCGTTTAACTATGAGCAGATTTTATTAAATTTTTATCGTTTTGACTCTATCTAATACTTATTTTTATTCCGCTTATTATTCCAAAATATCGGCTCTTTTTTTCTATTCCGTTTCAAAATGCCTTTTACACACTTTTGGAATAGTTTAAGTATTCGATTGTGTCAATTTTGTGCTTTTTTAGGGGTATTATTCCGCATCAATTCTACATCGTGTTAATACATATCCAAAACTCGGCGAAATGCCATGTTTTAGGTATTACTTTTAGCCAAATCTCGTGTTTACACGAACTAATCCAAAAGTTAGGAGGGGCTTGTTATATCCGTTTAACTATGGAAACTTATGAGAATTAGGTTTTATAATAAATTAGCAGATTACAAGTTATAAAGTTCTTAACGGAGATAACTTGTTTAGCCGAGCAAATTTATTTGCGAACGCGTTGCCTTTGGCAACTTATCCGTTTAACTATGGAAACAAATGAGAATTAAGTTTTTATAAATAATTAACACTTTACAAGTTATAAAGCTTTTAACGAGTATAACTTGTTTATCCGAGCAAATAATTTTTCAATGTATTGCCTAAATATATTAACACTTAACTTAAAAATTTTCAACTGTTTTAAACGAGTAGAAAAAAGTTTTTTAATTTTTCACTTTAATACATAATTCCAAACCACGGGTAAATCAGAATAATTCCAATTAGAATCCCACCCGCTTAACGCCTTTGATGCTTGACAGTAAACTGTTAGCAAAGTGCAACCATCGAAAACTCCTGCCCCCAAATTTGTTACGTTTTTAGAAATAAAAATTTCCTTTAGTGAAGTGCAATCGCAAAAAGCATAAGAGCCTATGGTTGTTACGTTGCTACCAATAACCACGTTGGTTAGCATGTGGCAACTTGAAAAAGCCCATTCTCCAATACTTACAACCCCATTGCCGATATAAACACGTGTTAAAGAAGAACAATAAGAAAATGCATCGTTATCAATAACTTCTACACTATCTGGTATAGCAATTTCTTTTAAAGAAGAGCAATAGGAAAAAGATTCTTTACCAATAATTAAAAGGCTATCTGGCAAGGAAATGCTTGTAAGAAAGTTGCAACCGTAAAATGCATATTCACTTATATTTACAACTGCACTTGGAAGGTTAAAGCCTTTGTTTTGTTTGCTTGCGGGATATAAAAGCAAGGTTTTGCCATCTTTACTATATAAAACTCCGTTAATGGATTTATATACTGAATTATCTACCTTTACACTAAAATTAGACAAGCAATTGCAACCATAAAAAGCTCTTTCCCCAATGCTTATTACGCCACTGCCCAATACTATATTTTTAATAGCACTACAATATGAAAAGGCATAAGAACGTATATACGTTACACTATTAGGAACGACCAAGTCTTTTAATGAACTACAGCCATAAAAAGAACGGATGCCAATTGTTGCTACCCCACTTGGAATAGAAAAATTTGTTAACGAACTACACCCGTAAAAGGCGTAGTCGTTTATAGCCGTTAAATTATTAGGAACAATAATACTTGTTAATGAACTGCAACCATAAAAGGCATAACTATTTATATTTCCACCGGTTATGGTAACTTTTGCTAAAGAAATTGGAACGTAGCCTTTATTTCCGCCATAAGTTATAGCACCAAAAACGTAGCCAAAATGAGAATAATTAGCATCGTTTTCACTCGCACCAACAAATGGCAATGTCAGTTCTAATAAAGACGTGCAATTTCGGAAAGCACTTTCCCCAATACTAACTACGCTATCAGGTACAACCACGCTTGATAAAGAGTGGCAACTTGCAAAAGAATATTCGCCAATATTTGTTAAATTATTATTTAAATTTATGTTTGACAATGAAATGCAGTTATAAAAAGCATAATCTTTTATAGCATTGCCCGTTATTGTAACCTTATTTAATAAATTAGGAACGCAAGTAGCGTTTTCGTTATAGTTTTTTGCACCGAAAAGATAACCAAAGTGGCAATTAACATTATCGTTTTTACTTGCACCTGTAAACGGCAAAGTTATTTCCTTTAAAGACGTGCAATTAGTAAAAGCATTTTCCCCTATGCTTATAACACTGTCTGGAATAACAATGTTTGTAAGGCTATATCCTGCAAAAGCCGAATCTCCAATCGCCGTAACGGAATTGGATATATAGGCACTTTTAATGTAAGATTTATATTTAGAAAAACCTACGGCAGTACCCAAATAATGCTCTACCTGATAATTATCAGCACTTATTTTTATCACGAGAGAACCGCCATCTTTATCAATAACTTGGTTATTACAATGTGAACAAGTTTCTCCAACTGCTAAATTTTGGTGGACAGAAGGAGCATCTATTAAAACACTTGAAACCATTTCTCTCTTGGTTTCTTGACATCTTGAGCATTTATAACTTTGAGTACCAAAAGAAAGGGTGCAACTTACGTTAGGTTCACCATTTTTGCACCAATTATGCCCAAGTGCAGAATTCTCTTTTTCGATTGTATGAACATTATCGCACCCATAGTCGCAACGGGCAGTTTCCGTGCCGTTTGCTTGACAAGTTGCATTGTTATCGTAAACGTAGTTAGTGAAAGAGTGTGATAAAAGTGAATCTTCTACTTCCCTTATGTGAAATTTGTTACAACCAAACTCACAAAATGCGGTTTCCGTGCCTTTTTCTATACAACTTGCATCGTTATTATAAACGTAATTAGAAAACAAGTGGTCTACCTTTTGGCCATTTTCGTACGTTTCTGTTCCCCTTTCCCCACAAGAGCAAACATAATAGTATTTTTCTGGAGTTTGGCAAGTAGCAGGAGATGCAAGGTATTCAATTTCAATAACTTGCTTGCTAAAATTATGTTTGTGCTCTGGTTCTTTTACACCGCAAGCGGAAAAAGCCACCATTAAAAGGCTTAGCGCAAACATAAGTATTAAAATAGATAAAATTTTCTTTTTCACTTATCTATCTCCTTAACAAGCAGTTAATTACCTTTTTATTTTAACATCTTTTAAAGGTAAAGTCAATTTTAAAAATGAGCGATACTTCATAAAATTTCTTGATAAAATGTAAAACCACTATAGAAGTATCTACAGTGGTTTTTGGGTATTATATTTTAATTATAATTAAAATATTTTTTATTTAAAATATCTTTTTAAAAGACCTTCAAACGCTTTGCCGTGGCGAGCTTCATCTCTTGCCATTTCGTGAACGGTGTCGTGAATTGCATCTAAACCAAGTTCTTTTGCCTTTTTAGCAAGTTCAAATTTGCCCATAGTTGCGCCGTTTTCTGCATCAACACGAAGTTCTAAATTCTTTTTGGTAGAATCTGTAACAACTTCACCTAAAAGCTCTGCAAATTTAGCAGCGTGTTCTGCTTCTTCATAAGCGGCTTTTTCCCAATATAAACCAATTTCTGGGTAGCCTTCTCTATGAGCAACCCTTGCCATTGCAAGATACATACCAACTTCGGTACATTCTCCGGTGAAATTCATTCTTAATCCTTCAATAATTTCTGGGTCAACACCTTTAGCAATACCAACATTGTGTTCTGCAGCCCAAGTTTTACCTTCTACCTGTTCTTTAAACTTAACAGATGGCGCTTTACATTGTGGACAAGCATCTATAACGCTATCACCTTGATGAACATAACCGCAAATTGTGCAAACAAACTTTTTCATAATTTTATCTCCTTTTTATATACAAATAATTTTTTTATTTTTGACAATCGGGACAAATCCCGTAATAAACACATTTTTCGCTTGAAACGACAAGCCCCAACTGGTTTAACTCTTTTGGAGTTTCTGCCGGTTGAAATAAATCGATAATTTTTCCACACTTGTCACATAAAAAGTGGCTGTGGCGGGAAACGTCACCATCGTAATGAATTTTTTTGTCTTGCGTTTCTAAAGTTAAAATTGTCCCTTCTTCTGATAATTGCTTTAAGTTTCTATAAACCGTGCCTAAACTTATGTTTGGCTCTATCTCCCTTGCAGAAGCATATATCATATCCGCCGTAGGGTGATCTTTTCTGTTTTTTAACATATTAGCAATTAATTCCCTTTGCCTTGAATAACGCATATGTATAACCTCGTTATCAGTAATGATTACTATTATTATATTTAATGTTAAGCCTTTTGTCAACTATTTTTTCAAATAATTTTTTAAAATTTAAAAAAAATTTTTTAGTAAATTTTTAGTGGTAAAAGTAATAATAAAGTTTTAGTTTTTATAACAATTACCCTTTCTTGCAAGAAAAAACGGGTATTTTGTCTAACTATAAAAATTAAAAATAAATTTAGTTTTTTATAGTCATAAAAGCTGAATAATAAGCAATTTTATGGGGTAAACTCTTTAACGCAGAGTACACTTTATTATCAAAATTTACATAAATTGATAAGGGGAAACACTCTACTTTGGAGAAGACATGATAAAACGTGGAGAACTTTATTACGCAGACTTAAGCCCTGTTGTGGGCAGTGAGCAGGGCGGAGTGCGCCCTATTTTAATAGTGCAAAACGATACGGGAAATAAATATAGTCCCACCGTTATAGCCGCCGCCGTGACAAGCAAACTTACAAAGGCAAAACTGCCAACGCATATAGAGATAACAGCAAACGAGTTTGGGCTTGTAAAAGACTCCGTTATTCTTTTAGAACAAATAAGAACGTTAGATAAAAGAAGACTAAAAGAGAAGATAGGAGAACTTTCCCCTTCTACAATGCGAAAGGTAAACGGAGCGCTTTTAATAAGCCTTGGATTTAACGACTTTTTATCTGCCGATACCGTTTAAACGTTTTCTGAAACCAAAACTAACTTTTCCTTTTTATACCTTTCTATTGCCCTAACGTACTTTTCAGACAAGTCTAAAGTATAGCGTTGTTTTTCTTCGTATGAAAGAGAATTAAAGTAATCTTTATCGGTAAGTCTACCTAAAGCATCGGAAACTTCCCCTTCGGTATCTAACAGGGTTTTTACTTTTTTATAAAACTCTTCTTCAAAGTCTTCACCCCTTTTTATATCGTTTAAAACTCTTTCCGCATAATATTCTTTTACCTTGGAAATAGAAACGCCGTTATCTTGTGCCTTTTTAATATCTTCTGTAAGGTTTTTATTGTACCTTTGCCAAAACCCTGTTTTTAAGCGTTGTTTGGCTTCTTTTGCGTATTGTTTTAACGATTTAGACTCTTCCATTTTTATTTTCCTTTTTTATATTACAATTTTCTACATTTTTCGCAGACAAAAAATAAAGCCTACCATTATTGGTAGGCCTTAAATTATCCTTTTAAACTACGTTTTCTAGCTGCTTCGGATTTCTTTTTTCTTTTAACGGAGGGGCTTTCGTAAAATTCTTTTTTACGCATATCGCCAACGATACCGTCTCTTGAACATTTTCTTTTAAAACGCCTTAAAGCGCTATCTAAATTTTCGTTTTCGCCAACTCTAACTATAGACATCTCTTTTCCCCTCCTTTGCCCTACGGCAGTTAGTAATCTTAACGTAGATAGTATATAAAATACACTGCTACTTTGTCAATTGTTTTATTAATATTTTTTATTTTTATTAGCAAGCAACTTTCTTTTCTTCTATTTTGAGTTCGTCTTCATTGCAACCATTGTTTTTATTTTTTAAGAATATAAAGTACACAAGTATGGAAATTACAATTAGCGCAACGGCCGTTAACACCACGGCAAGCCCGTTGGAAGAAAATACCCTTATTCCCGTTATTTTATTTTCTGGCCAAATTAAGTCTCTTGCACCAAAAATTTCTACGAATAAAATTAAGAAAGGGGTGACAAATTTAATCATAACGGCAAACACTTTGCCAACTTTCCCTAAAGTTAAGCCGTCTTCTGAAAGCGACTTAAAGGTTTTCATTGGGTTAAAGGTAAGTTTTTTATCAATAAACCAACCGAGCACAATACAAGAGCCAAGCGCACATACAGGCATAAGCACAATGTTTGTAACTTGATCTAAAAAGTCTAAAATGTTTTGACCAAATAGTTTCATTGCATCTACACCGCAAATTTCGTACCCGAGCGAGATTCCAATTGGAATAGAGCATAGGAAACATATTATTGCGATAATAAGTATTGCCTTTTTACGGCGAACTTTAAACTTTTGAATTATAAATTGCGTTATAACTTCGAATAGAGAAATAACAGACGTAAGTGCTGCAATTACAACCATTCCGAAGAACAAGCAAGAAACAATTTGCCCAAACACACCAAGTCCATCGAAAACAAGTGGTAAAGATTGGAATAAAAGTAAAAGACCGCTATCTTTTAAAACCGCACCTGGGTTTACTGCTTGATAATGATAAATTGCTGGGAATACTGCAAAGCCTGCTAAAAGTGCAACAACTAAATCGAAAAGGCAAATGTATAAAGTTGACTTTCCAAGTTTAATTTCTTTGCCTGTGTAAGAACCGTAAGAAACCATTATGCCCATACCGAGAGATAGCGAGAAAAAGGCTTGACTCATAGCGGCTAGCACACCTTTAAAGCCAAGAGCCTTAAAGTCGAGTTTTAAAATATAAAATTCTAAACCTTTTTTAACGCCTTCACCTAAAGTTAAGCAATATATTACAATTAAAAGCAAGATTATAAATAAGGCAGGCATTAAAACCTTGCTTGCTTTTTCTATTCCGTTTTTAATACCACCCATAACTACAACTAATGCTAAAACTATAAATATACCAGTAAACATTATAACTTCTGGAATATTGCCCGCAAAAGACTGCATAACGGTAGAATTTTGATTAAACGAGTTAAGTGTAAACTTTACTGTATATCCGCCTAAAATAGTGTAATAAGCCGTTATTACGAAAGGTATAATAATTGCAAACATACCAAGCCAACCTAACTTTTTGTTAGCCTTTTGATAAGCACTTATAGGGTTTGCCTGCGCCCTTCTACCAATATGAATATCGGCAATCATAACAATGCTACCAATTAAAATTACGCTTAAAATATAAACTAAAACAAAGGCTGCACCACCGTTGTTTGCCGTTTTATAAGGGAACGCCCAAAGATTGCCAAGGCCAACTGCAGAGCCAGCGGATGCAAATATAAAGCCTAAACCACTTTGAAACCCGTTTCTTTTCTTAACGTTTTCCATTAACCTACTCCGAAAATTTAATAACCTTAATATATTACCATTTTTTAATTTAATTGTAAAGCCTTTACAAAAAAAACGCACCAACTTTATAGTTAGGTGCGTTATATATCTTTTAGGCTGGTGTCCAACCCATTTTTTGACCGGACAAAATGTGAATATGAAGGTGGAATACCGTTTGCCCTGCATCTTCACCTTGGTTAATCACCAAGCGATAACCGTTTTTAAGCCCTAATTCTTTTTCAAGCGTTGGAATTTTCTTTAAACAAGCCTTAACTGCGTTTGCATCTTCTTCTGTCATTTCGGCTAAAAGTTTAAAGTGACACTTTGGAATACATAAAAAATGATTTTTTGCCTTTGGGTCAATATCTTTAATAATAATCATATTGTCGTCTTCATACATTTTGGTTGTGGGAATTTCCCCTTTAATAATTTTGCAAAATAAACAATTTTCCATACAATTTTCTCCTTAATCTATAATTTCTGCTAAAGCGCCGTCGAATATCTCGCCAACAATTTTTACTTTAATAATTTGTTTACTTAAAACCTTATCTTTAACGTAAATTCTTAAATAGTTTTCGCTATACCCTTCGGTATATCCGTTTTTAAACTCTTCTGGTAAAAATGATAAAATTTTATCTATTTGAGATTTTATAAACTTTTGCTTTAACTCTTTTTTAGTAGATAAAAGTACTTCCATACGTTGCTTTTTAACCGCTTGAGTATTATCTTGCATTTTATATGCAACCGTACCTTCTCTTTTGCTAAACCTAAACGGATGAATATCACTAAAACCAACTTTTTTAATAAATTCAACGCTATCTAAAAAGTCTTTATCGCTTTCCGTTGGAAAACCTGCAATAACGTCTGTAGTAATGCCGGCATTTGGAAAATATTCTCTAATTAGGTTAACCTTTTCTAAATACTCTTTAGTGGTATACTTTCTATTCATTGCCTTTAAAACAGAGTCTGACCCAGACTGCAAAGACAAGTGAAAATGTGGTGCAAAATCGTAAAGCTCACCTAAAGCAGTTAAAAATTCTTTATTTATTATCCCCACTTCTAAAGAGCCGAGCCTAATTCTATTTTTAATGGGCTTTAACGCCTTAATTAGCCCCGTTAAACCTTGCCCGTTAAAATTATACGCCGACAAATTTATGCCGTTTATAACCGCTTCAGATGGGTTTATTGCCGTAATTTCTTTAATAACACTATCGTAATTTCTGCTACGAACTCTACCACGAAGATATGGTATAACGCAATAAGAACAAAAGTTATTGCACCCGTCTTCTACCTTAACGTAAGCCCGTGATTTTAAACTTTTAACGCAAGGCATTTCTTCATAAACAGAAGGCTCTTGATAAACGAAAACCCCACTTTTATCTAATAAAGAGAGTATGTTTTGTTTGCCAAAAGTACCCGTTATAACGGCAACACCCTTTTTATCTAAAAATTCGTTTGGGTTTTTTTGAGATGCACAACCGGTAAAAATTATTTTTGCATTTTCGTTTAGAGCAAGCGCCCTTGCCACAGCTTGGCGAGATTTTTTCTCGGCATCTTTAGTAACTGCACAAGAGTTAATAACGTAAATATCGGCAGGCTCTAATTTGTCAGATACTGTAAAGCCCAAATCAATAAAACCTTGAATTAAAGAATCGCTCTCGCACTCGTTAACCTTACAGCCCAAAGTAAAAACAACAACCTTCACCCTATTCTCCCTTTTCTAAAAGAAGGGCAGACCATTCCCCTTTAGATTTTTTAGATATAAGTTTAAAGCCTTTGCTTTCATAGGCAGATATAACGGCAGAACACCTGTCGTTTAAAATTCCACTTAAAATAATTTTGCCTTTTTCTAATAAATTGTCGCCAATTTTTTGGGAAAAATAAATTAAAACTTCTGCCATGATATTAGCAACTATAACGTTGCCTTTAACGGTGTTGTCATCTAATAAATTTTTAAATAACACCGTTGCATTGTCAATTTTATTTAATTTTGCGTTGTGGTTAGAAGATTTTACCGCACACTCATCTATATCGGTCATGATAACCTTTTTTGCACCAAGTTTGCTTGCGGCAATGCCTAAAATACCACTTCCGGAGCCAACGTCAAGCACCACGTCGCTATCACGCACCACTTCTTGCAAGTATTCTATACACATAGAAGTAGTTTCGTGCTCGCCCGTGCCAAACGCCATATTAGAATCTAAATAAACGGGTATTTCGCCATTTTCTAACTTGTAATCTATCCACTCTGGAACTATTACAATTTTTCCAATGTGAATTGGTTTAAAGTGCTCTTTCCACTTTTCACGCCAAAGGTCGCCATCTATTTCTCTAACAATCATTTCCATACTGCCTAAATCTAATTCGGCAAACTGGGTTAGTTTTAATAAGTCGGCCTTTGCGTTTTTAAGGCTTTCATCATCTATTGGGAAATATGCTTTAACAATAACCGTTTTATCTCTTTCTAAAACTTCATTGTCAATATAGTCCCAAGTTTTACCTTGTTTATGTAAAGCCAAAACGTCTTCCACGTCGCTTATAACAACGCCAAGTTCAGTGTGTTGCCACAAAACGTCTGATACGAGTTCAGAGCCTAAATGAGTTGTGTAAATTGTAAGTTCGTTAAAGTTCATAATCAATAAGGATTTTTACCATACATTGCTTCTACGTTGTCTTTAAAAGCCTTCATAGAAGGGGTTTGTTTAATATCGCCTTTTTCTTCTAATTGTTCTAAAATAGCCTTTTGTTCTTTAGATAGTTTAGTAGGAGTTTCAACGGTGGCAACCACGTATAAGTCCCCCGTTCCTCTGGAAGTTTTTATTCCCTTTCCCCTAACAAAGAATATTTTTCCACTTTGAGTTCCTTCTGGAATAGTGTATTCTAAAACGTCATCTATAAGTGGAATTTTTACTTTGCCACCAAGCGCCGCTTTTGTAAAAGATATTGGAAGTTCAACGTAAAGGTCAAAGTTTTTGCGTTTAAATATTTTAGAAGGTTCTACCTTAATAACAATTATAAGGTCACCTGCAGGACCGCCTTGTCTACTTGCTTCGCCAAAGCCACGTTTTCTTATATAACTGCCCGTGTCTGCCCCTGCGGGAATTTCTACCGTTAAATTGGTTTTAGTTTTAACGTAGCCCTTGCCACCACAAGCATCGCAAGATTCAATAATCTTTTTGCCCGTTCCCCTACACTCATCGCAAGGTCTAACACTAACTTGGCGGAAAAATCCACCACCCGTGGTGTATTGAATTTGACCCGTTCCACCGCATTTGTCACACTTTTTATAAGCAGTGCCACCCTTTGCACCCGTGCCATTACAAGATGAACAAGGCTCGTTGCGGGTATAAACTATATCCCTTACCGTGCCTTTTGCAGCATCTAAAAAACTTAAGGTTAACTCTATAGTTATATCTTCGCCTTTTTCAGGGGTGTGAGATTTTTGTCTACCACCAAAGCCACCGAATATATCGCCGAAAATATCTTCAAACCCACCAAAGCCACTAAAACCACTTGCGCCACCAAAACCGCCACCCATATTGCCGTTAGGGTCGCCAAAGGTATCGTAATTTTTCCTTTTAGTTTCATCTGATAAAACTTCGTGTGCTTCATTTAATTCTTTAAACTTTTCCGCACACTCTTTATCGTTTGGGTGAAGGTCTGGGTGATATTTTTTAACAAGCGTTCTATACGCCTTTTTAATTTCATCTTGAGATGCGTTTTTACTTACGCCCAAAATCTCGTAATAATCTTTTTTTGCCATAAATTTTTAAGCCCCAAAATTTAGTATCTTTTTATACACCAAAGGCATTTGACCTTTTTGCCAAATGCCAAGAGTGTTTTTTTAGTTTGTTTTTTTATTATTGATGGAATTCGGTATCTCCACCATTGTTTGCACCACCGTTTGCGTTTGCATCTTGCCCTGCTTGTTGGTAAATTTTACCAAACACTTCTTGAGATGCAGAAGAAAGTTTTTCAAAACCTGCATCCATTTTTTCCTTGTCGTTAGTGTTTAAAGCATCTTTAGCATCTTTAACTTCTGATTCTAATTTTGCCTTGTCTTCATCGGTTAATTTATCTGCTAAATCTTTCATAGATTTTTCAACGGTGAAAATCATACTGTCTAACTTGTTGTGGCTATCTACTGCTTCTTTTCTCTTTTTATCTTCTTCTTCGTATTGTTTTGCTTCTTTACCAGCTTTATCAATATCTTCATCAGAAAGGTTGGTAGAAGAAGTTATCGTAATGTTTTGAGATTTGCCTGTTCCTAAATCTTTAGCAGAAACGTTTACAATGCCGTTAGCATCTATATCGAAAGTAACTTCTATTTGTGGAATACCACGTGGAGCAGGTGCAATGCCGGAAAGTTCAAATCTGCCTAAAGTTTTATTGTCTTTTGCAAATTCTCTTTCGCCTTGAAGTATGTGAATATCAACTTGTGTTTGATTATCTGCAGCGGTTGAGAATACTTGAGATTTTTTAGCAGGAATTGTAGTATTTCTTTCAATAAGTTTAGTGCATACCCCACCTAAAGTTTCAATACCTAAAGATAATGGAGTAACGTCTAAAAGCAACACGTCTTTAACTTCGCCAGATAATACACCGCCTTGAATAGCAGCACCAATAGCAACGCATTCGTCTGGATTAATGCCCTTAAATGGTTCTTTACCGGTAACTTTTCTAACTTCGTCAATTACTGCAGGAATTCTTGTAGAACCACCTACTAAAATAACCTTGTCAATGTCAGAGTAAGAAAGACCTGCATCTTGCATTGCCTTTTTCATAGGTTCTACGGTTGCTTCTACTAAATCCCTTGTTAAAAGGTCGAATTTTTGTTTAGAAAGGTCTACGTCTAAATGTTTTGGACCGGTTGCATCTGCTGTGATAAATGGAAGATTTACGTTGGTTTGGCTCATGCCAGAAAGTTCTATTTTAGCCTTTTCTGCTGCTTCATTAAGCCTTTGCATTGCAAGTTTGTCGCCTTTTAGGTCAATACCTTCTTTTGCCTTAAATTCTTCTACTAAATAATCCATAACTC
>JAGBSS010000045.1 GCA_017631725.1 Clostridia bacterium
CTTCTAAATTATCTGCCTTAAATGCTTTTGTTTTAGGGTCGATATATGCCGTGTGCCCAATCCAACCCGTTGCAGAAATAATTAAGTCTGCACCGCCGTTTCCTTCTTCTGCAATCATATCAGAATAACAGTTAATGTTTTCATTGGTGTAATAGTGCATTTGTTTTAGTGGTGGACGTAAATCTTCTCTAAAGGACATATAAAATTCTTCCATAAAGTGGCCACCGAGAGAACGATACCAAGAAATAGGTGCAACGTTACCATCTTCATCGGCATATTCGTCCATACAGAAAGCGTGAATATTTCTACCAGATACGTTAAATTTATTACACATTTCTACTGCACTTGTGTAAATATTTTTCCAAGAGTTTGGAAATACTATAACGGTTTTCTTATCTTCTACGTCTGATTTATAAATTCTATCAAAAAGTTCGCAAGCAACAGCGCTTGATGGATGTGGAACTACCCTAATGCTATATCCGTTTGCGTTGGTAATTTCCATTTCTTCTCTTTTTATATTTCTACAATATTCTAAAACTGCCTTGTCTTGAGTGGGAAGCCAACTTGAAGGCTTAAAATCAAATAAATTGCGATTCATCTCAACATTCCTCCTTATTTTTCTTCTTTTTTGCGAATTTCTTCTAATTTTTTAACTATATCAAAGTCTGGCAAAGTATGTGCAGGAGCAGCAACTTCTGGACATACGTAACAAGTTCCCTTATGAAGTCTCATTATAGAGCCAGGGTTCTCAGGACAAATTGGGCCAAACATTGCAAGTTGAAGTGGGAATTTTTGATGAGCAGGCGCGCCACCACAAGCAACTAAATATTCTAAATCTATCCATTCTTTAGAACTCATTAAATCTTTAGGTCCTACGGTAACCGCTTTAGGTGGAACGTTTGCAATATCGCCCGCACAACCGAACATACCACGAAGTGAATCGTGAGCAATCATTTCTGCCATTGGGGTAACCAAACGTGAAGTCATTGATAAAAACTCTTCTAAAGATTTTGCAGGGAAACTTTCTGGGTCAATTGCACCTATACCAGAAGATTGGCTTAAAGCAGTATATACAACGTCTGCCCCGCCAAGGCTTTCTATTTCTTTAGAATAGGTTTCAATATTCTCTTCTGTCCAGAAATGTATTTGATCCATAGGCATACGGAGTTCTGCATTAAGTCTATTGTAAAAATATCTCATAAAATGACCGGAACGGCTATATGGACTTTGCCATGGTGCAACCTTTCCCTCTTCGTTAGCGTATTCGTAAAGGAAGAACACGTGAACGTTTCTACAACTTACCTTATACTTGTTTAACGCTTCTGTCACGCTTATAAAAACTGCGTTTTCTGGGCTTGGAAGAACTATTACTAATTTTTCATTTTTAACGTCTGACATGCGAATTCTTTGAAATAAATCTACAGCAAAGTAATTATGCACGTCGAAAACCACTTTGAGTTCAAAATCTGGGTTTTCAAAATTTTTGCCTTGATGCTCCTCTATGCTCATATTTACAACCTTGTCCAAAACTTCTCTGTCTTGGAAAGGAAGCCATTCGCTTGGAGCAAACTTGAACGTGTTAATAAATGACATCTTACATCTCCTTATAATAAAAATTTTCGAAACGATATTTCGGCAAGAATACTATAACATAAATCTTTGAATTTTTCTATATGTATATTGACATAAATTAGCACAATCGTGCTTTTTATTTTGTCTTTTTCCCATTTTTTTTATTAATTATTGACTTTTATTATTTTATTGAATATAATTTAGATATGATACACTACCAGTCCGCAACAAAGCATTTTTTAAAAAATTCGGCTTTTACTTTAATGAAAGTATCCTCTGGGTCAAGACCTCATTGGCACAATGCTATTGAGTTCATTTACTTTGTAAACGGCGGTTTAGAAGTTTCTTTAAACGGCACGACTTTTAACCCTAAACCTCGTGACGTAATAGC
>JAGBSS010000046.1 GCA_017631725.1 Clostridia bacterium
CTTCTAAAACGTCCCAAACTTCGGGAGCAGCGCGTTCAACTTTACGTTTTGCGTTCTAAATATTGAGCGACATATTGTTTTCTACAAGTTTCTTCATTACGAAGGGCTAGAAGAGTTCGATAGCCATTTCTTTAGGTAAACCACATTGATATAGTTTAAGTTCAGGACCAACTACGATAACTGAACGGCCAGAATAGTCAACACGTTTACCAAGTAGGTTTTGACGGAAACGACCTTGTTTACCACGTAGCATACCAGATAGAGATTTAAGTTCACGGTTGCCTGCGCCACTAATTTCTTTACCACGTCTACCATTATCGATAAGAGCGTCTACTGCTTCTTGAAGCATTCTCTTTTCGTTTCTAATAATGATTTCAGGAGCACCTAATTCCATTAACTTTTTAAGTCTGTTATTTCTGTTAATAACACGTCTGTAAAGGTCGTTTAAGTCAGAAGTAGCAAATCTACCACCGTCTAATTGAACCATAGGACGAAGTTCTGGTGGAATAACAGGAAGAACGTCTAAAATCATCCATTCTGGGCGATTTCCACTCTTTCTAAAAGATTCAATAATTTCAATACGTTTTACCGCACGAATTCTCTTTTGACCAGAAGTGTTTTCTTCTATTATTTTTTTGGTTTCTGCACTTTCCTTTTCAAGGTCTATAGCCATTAAAAGTTCTTTAATAGCTTCTGCACCCATACCCGTTCTGAAAGAGCCAACGCCGTATTCCGTTTCGAATTCGATTTTTTCTCTTTCATTAATAACTTGTTTGTATAAAAGTGGAGTTTCGCCTGGGTCTAAAACAACGTGACAAGCAAAGTATAAAACTTGTTCTAACGCTTTAGGACTCATATCAAGCATAAGACCTATTCTTGATGGAACACCTTTAAAATACCAAATGTGAGAAACAGGAGCAGCAAGTTCGATATGACCCATTCTGTCACGACGAACTTTGCTTTTTGTCACTTCTACGCCACACTTGTCGCAAACTACACCCTTATAACGGATACGTTTATATTTACCACAATGACATTCCCAGTCTTTGGTTGGTCCAAAAATTCTTTCGCAGAAAAGACCGCCCATTTCTGGTTTTTGAGTTCTGTAGTTAATAGTTTCTGGTTTGGTTACTTCGCCGTAAGACCAAGACCTAATTTTTTCGGGAGATGCAACTCCTATTTGTATAGAGTCAAAATTGTTAAGTTCAAACATTATTTATACCTCCCTTATTCGTTCTCTTCGTCGAAATCTTCTTCTAAAAAGATATCGTCGCTTATCGTGGTGTCAATTTCAACGTCTTCATCGTCGAAAAGTTCTTTAGAGTTAAATTCAAACTCGTCGTCTAAATCAACGCTTTCGCTGTCTTCTTTCAAGAGTTCTTCAATTTCATCTGTAGAACCTAAATCAACTTCTTCGATAAGCTCTTTTTCTCTTGGTTGTGGAATATCTTCAATTTCACTTTCAATGAGATCTTTAATAGCGAGTTCTTCGTGGTTTTCAGTAAGCACTTTCATATCAAGTGCTAAAGATTGTAATTCTTTAAGCAATACTTTAAATGCTTCTGGAATACCAGGTTCGCTAATGTTAGTTCCTTTAACGATAGATTCGTAGGTTTTTACCCTACCAACGATATCGTCTGACTTAACGGTAAGAATTTCTTGTAAAATATGAGATGCGCCATATGCTTCAAGAGCCCAAATTTCCATTTCACCGAAACGTTGTCCACCAAATTGCGCCTTACCACCTAAAGGTTGTTGTGTAACAAGGCTGTATGGACCGGTTGAACGTGCGTGAATCTTATCATCTACTAAGTGGATAAGTTTAATCATATACATTTGACCAACGGTTACCCTATTTTCAAAAGGTTCGCCCGTTCTGCCATCGTATAATTGAATTTTACCATCTACTTCGCCATCTGGGTTAATAAAGTTGTTTTCTCTTAAAAGTTCTTTAATATCGCTTTCAGATGCACCGTCAAATACAGGGGTTGCAATCTTCCAGCCAAGGTGTTTACAAACTAAACCTAAATGCACTTCTAACACTTGACCAATGTTCATACGAGAAGGAACGCCAAGTGGGTTTAACACTATTTGAAGTGGTGTGCCGTCTGCCATAAATGGCATATCAGATTCAGGAAGAATTCTTGAAATAACACCTTTGTTACCGTGTCTACCTGCCATTTTGTCGCCGACAGAAATTTTACGTTTTTGAGCAATGTAAACTCTAACCATTTTGTTTACGCCTGGAGAGAGTTCATCTTTATTAGCCCTTGTAAATATTTTAACGTCTACAACAATACCGCCTTCGCCGTGAGGAACTCTTAAAGAAGTATCTCTAACTTCTCTTGCCTTTTCGCCAAAGATAGCACGGAGCAATCTTTCTTCTGGTGTAAGTTCAGTTTCGCCTTTAGGTGTAACTTTACCAACTAAAATGTCGCCACTATTTACTTCTGCACCGATTCTAATAATACCGTCTTCATCAAGATCTTTTAATGCATCGTCGCCAACGTTAGGAATATCTCTTGTAATTTCTTCTTGACCAAGTCTTGTATCTCTTGCTTCAATTTCGTGTTCTTCTATGTGGATGGTTGTGAACACGTCTTCTCTAACAAGTTTTTCAGATAAAAGTATAGCATCTTCGTAGTTATAACCTTCCCAGCCCATAAAGCCTACGAGAATGTTTCTACCAAGAGCAAGTTCGCCGTTTTTAGTAGAAGGACCATCGGCAATGGTTTGACCTTTAGTAATAGTTTCGCCAACGTCTACTATAGGTCTTTGGTTAATACAAGTGCCTTGGTTACTACGTTCGAACTTTTTAAGTGTATATTCGATATCGCCACTTTCACCGGTGATAACAATTTTATCAGAAGCAACGCTCTTAACGATACCTGCTTCTTTAGAGTTAATCATAACGCCAGAGTCGTATGCTATTCTTCTTTCAATACCGGTAGCAACAATTGCGTTTTCTGGGCAAAGAAGTGGAACTGCTTGACGTTGCATGTTAGAGCCCATGAGCGCACGGTTCGTATCGTCGTTTTCAAGGAATGGAATAAGTGCAGTTGCAACGGAGATAAGTTGTTTAGGGCTTACGTCCATATAATCCATTTTTTCTCTAACTTCTTCAGTTATATCATCACGATGACGGCAAGAAACACGTTCGTTAGCAAAATATTTGTTATCGATAAGTGGTTCGTTTGCTTGTGCAACGATAAAGTAGTCTTCTTCATCTGCGGTAAGGTAATCAACTTGTTCAGTAACTACCGTTTCCATTGTGCCGTCTTCTGCAATTCTGTGTTCTACCTTTCTGTAAGGAGATTCGATAAAACCAAATTCGTTTACTTTTGCAAAAGCAGCAAGTGAAGATATAAGACCTATGTTCTGTCCTTCAGGTGTTTCTATAGGACACATTCTGCCGTAGTGAGAGTGGTGAACGTCACGCACTTCAAACGTAGCACGGTCACGGTTAAGACCACCAGGACCAAGTGCAGAAAGTTTACGTTTATGTGTTAATTCTGCTATTGGGTTTGTTTGGTCCATAAATTGAGAAAGTTGTGAAGAACCAAAGAACTCTTTAATTGCAGATGAAACAGGGCGAACGTTAATTAAACCTTGAGGAGAAACTTCCTTAGGGTCTTGGGTTGCCATACGTTCTTTGATAACCCTTTCAAGTCTTGCAATACCAATACGGAATTGGTTTTGTAAAAGTTCGCCAACAGAACGAACACGACGATTACCCAAGTGGTCGATATTGTCAACTGTACCAATACCTGCAACAAGGTCAAGGTTTACAGATACGGTTGCAATAATATCGTCTACCGTAATGTGTTTGTGGTTAAGTTTATCTAAAAGTGGGCGAATAGTTTTTCTTTCTTCTGCAGAAAGTTTAACGTCTTCTTCCCTCTTCATAATCTTGTCGAACTCTACGCAAGCGGTGATAAAGTAAGAACGAACAATTTTAGATTTTTCTCTGTTCTTCTTATCTTCTGGCTTGTCGTCTGGACTTGCTTCTTTTTCGCTAATATAGAAAATTTCGTTAATTTCGTTCTTTAAAATTTCCGTAGCTTCTTCTATGCCGTTTTCATTAGCAACATCAGCAACTTTTTTGTAGAATTCTAAAGTAGGATTGTAAACGTATTTAAGTAAACCGAAAATTGATGGGTCTTTACCGGTCACTTCTTTAAAGTTTACAACGTTGTTTGCAATAATTTTATGTCTTTCGCCATTAACGTCTGCATAGAATTCATTTATGCCTGCGTTTTGAATAACGTCTGCTAAACGGCGGTCAATAACTTGTCCCTTTTGTGCAATAACTTCGCCATCTGGAGAAATAACGTCTTCATAAGCCTTAAGGCCAATTATTCTAGCACCCATGCGTAAACGTTTGTTGAACTTATATCTACCAACGCGTGCTAAATCATAACGTCTTTGGTCAAAGAATAAGTTTTTAAGGTGTTGGCGAACTGCTTCATCAGTTGGAATTTCACCAGGACGAAGACGACGATAAAGTTCTACTAAACCTTCACTTTCAGATTTAGCAGAGTCTTTTTCCATAGTAGCAGCAATCATAGCATTAGAACCAAAAAGTTCTGTAAGTGCTTCGTTTGTTCCAAAGCCCAATGCCCTTAAAAGAACAGTTGCTGTAAGTTTTCTTGTTCTATCAACGTGAACGCTAATAACGCCTTGAGCATCTTGTTCAAACTCAAGCCATGCGCCCCTTGATGGAATAACAGTGGTATCAAAAAGTTTTTTACCAGACTTGTCCATTTCTTCGCCGTTGTATACGCCAGGAGAACGAACGAGTTGGGAAACGATAACCCTTTCTGCACCATTTATGATAAACGAACCGTTGTCTGTCATAAGTGGCATATCGCCCATAAACACGTCTTGGTCAATAACTTCGTCTGTAACTTTATTAACTAAACGAACTTTAACCCTAAGTGGACGTGCGTAAGTTGCGTCTCTGTCACGGCATTCTTTTTCGCAATACTTTGGAGCGCCATCTAAATTGTGGTCTAAAAAGTAAAGTTCAAAGTGGTCGGAATAGTCGGTTATTGGAGAAAAGTCTTCCAAAACCTCGCTTATGCCTTCTCTAATAAAGGCATCATAGGAGTCTTTTTGAATTTTGACAAGGTAAGGTAATTCAATAGCTTCATTAATTTTGCTAAACGTCTTTCTCTTAATCTTGCCACATTCGATTTCAGGTAGAATTCGTGTCATTAAAACACACTCCTTAAAAAAATTTTTTTGCGAATTGAAATTTTTGCCATAATTTGCTTTTTAGCCCAAAATTTCCCTTCGTGCATTAAAATAGGCTTTTTATTTGGCGAAAATTAACGATTTTAAGGGTCAAAACGTGCATTTTTGCAAGGTAAAAACCCAAAAAAGGCGATAAAAATCGATATTAACCTATCATAATACATTTTAATATACTACCTTAAAAAGCAAGCGTTGTCAAGCATTTACAAAAAATTTTTTAAAAATGTATAAATTTTACCCTTTTTGGCATTGATATTTATAAAAAATATTTACAAAATTACTTTTATAATGTAAAATAGATTGTAATATGAGAATAGATAAATTTTTAAAGGTTTCCCGCTTGACAAAAAGGCGTACTTTAGCAAAAGAAGCGGCCGATGCGGGTAAAATAAAAGCAAACGGAAGAACGGTAAAGGCGGGTTATTCCCTTTCCGTTGGAGACGTTATTGAAATAACGTTTAATAGTGGAATTTTAAAGTTTAAAGTTTTATCTTTAAAGGAAACGGTAAAAAAAGAAGAGGCATCGTCTCTTTACGAAATTATAGAGGGTTAAAATGAAAACAACATTAATTTTAGCGTGCGCCGGCATTGGCGAACGTTCTGGTTTAGACAAAAGCAAACTATTATATAAAATAGATGGCAAAACGGTTATAGAACGCACCTTTAACGCTTTTTTCTCTACAGGGCTTATAGACCAATATATTTTGGCAATTAACCCAAACGATGAAAAGGAAATTCGCTCAATTAAATGTATAAGCAAAAATGCAACCTTGGTTTATGGCGGAAAAACGAGAACAGATTCTGTTAAAAACGCATTAGAAAAAGCCGAAGGGGAAATTGTGCTAATTCACGATGGCGCTCGACCTTTTGTTTCTAAAAAAATGATAGACGATTGTATTGCCCTTACCGAAAAATGCGGTTGTGCAATTCCCGTTATAAATTGTAGGGACACTTTGGTTTCCATCTCTACTAAAAAAATTAAAAATTATATAGGCAAGCAAGGTTTAGCACAAGTTCAAACTCCACAAGGCTTTAAAACGGAATATATTAAAACCGCATACGAAGTAGCAGGCAAAAAAGTTTTTAACGATGATGGAGAAGTTTATAAAGAAGCATTAGGCAATTTATGCTATTACGAAGGCGACCCTGAAAACTTTAAACTCACCTATGAAGATGATTTTAAAAAGGCAGATAAATCTGCCGTGCGTTTTGGCACAGGGTTCGATTGCCATAAACTAACCGCTAAAAGAAAACTTGTTTTAGGTGGCGTTCACGTTCCGCACGACAAGGGGCTTTTAGGTCATAGCGATGCAGACGTTGTATTGCACGCAATTATGGATGCAATTTTATCAAGTTTAGGCTTAAAAGATATTGGGTATTATTTCCCTGATACCGACAAACAATATAAAAATGCAGACAGCACCCTTTTACTTTTAGAGGTTTTAAAAATTATATCTAAAAAAGGATATAAAGTTTCTAACGTAACTGCATGCATAATGGCAGAAAAGCCAAAACTTGCACCTTATATAGATGAAATTACAAAAAACATCGCATCTTTATTGAAAATTAAAGAATATGACGTTGGAATTACCGCCACCACGTTAGAAGGGCTTGGATTTGTTGGAAAAGAGCAAGGAATTTGCGTTCATGCAACAGCCGTTTGCATAAAAAAATAAATCAAGATAAAGAAAACGCCGAAAATTCGGCGTTTTTTTAATCTTATAATTCTAATAAATACTCTATAAAAACGTTTAAATTTTAGCAAGGTGTAATTGCTTTTTATTTTAATCTTTTGCTTAACCATTATACCAAATATTTCCATATCATAATATTTAGTAAATTATAATTTTGCTTATAAATGCGTAAAGCCACTTAAAAAAGTGGCTTTAAATTTAGTTTTTGTTAACTAGTTTTTCTTTTCTTTTTTTGCCATGTCTACAATTTGCTTACCATCGTAGTAGCCGCATTTTGGGCATACTTTATGAGAAGCCTTAAGTTCGTGACATTGTGGACATTCAGAAAGATTAGGAGTTTCTAACTTCCATTGAGCGAATCTGGTATTTGTTCTTTGTTTAGAGGTTTTACTTTTTTGAACTGCCATTTTAATTTACCTTCCCTTTTATTTACATTTGCACTTTTCGGTGTTTAAATTTGCGCCACAATTAAAGCATAGGCCTTTACAATTTTCGCTACATAAGAACGAAACGGGCAAATCTGTTAAAACCGAATCTTCGACTATTTTTGTTAAATCTACCGTGTCGTTTACAACGGGATAAGAATTTTCATCTTCTCCTGCCGTTTCTTTTAACTCTACGGTATATTGCCTTGAAACGTTAGTAAGACATCTACAACACTCGCCTTCAAGCGTGTAATTTACTTCGCCTTCTATATAAACGCTGTGCTTATCTGTTAAAAAACAAGTGCCGTTTATTTTTATTGGCATCGCCACCGAAACAGACGGAATATTTGAAATTTCTATCTCTGGATAGTATTCAAAGTAAAAATCTTGTTCATTTTTACCCGTTGCACGGATTTTTCTAATGTCTATAACCATAATTTCTCTCAAAAATGCTTAACAAGTATATACTATTTATTTTTAATTGTCAACTTTTTTGAGAAACTTTTATTTTTTAGATTAAAAGCAAAGTGCTTTGGTTTCCCTTGCAATAGAAAGCTCTTCGTTGGTTGGAACTACTAAAATTTTAACTTTGCTATCTTTAGTGTTAAGTTCGCCAACACCCTTGTCGTAGTTTGCGTTTTTGTCTGCATCTAAACAAGCACCGCAGAATTCCATACCTTCCATAACTAAACCACGAACAAGTGGAGAGTGTTCACCAATACCACCGGTAAATACAACTGCATCTACACCGCCTAAAACTGCGATATAACTACCAACGTATTTTTTAACCCTGTATGCAACCATTTCAATTGCAAGTTTAGCCCTTTCGTTTCCGCCTTCTGCTGCTGCAGTTAAATCTCTCATATCACTTGAAAGACCACTTACACCAAGCATACCGCTCTTTTTGTTAAGATAAGAAACAACTTCTTCTGGCTTTAAGTTAGCCTTAACCCTTAAGTAATCTACTGCTGCTGGGTCAATATCGCCAGACCTTGTACCCATTACCAAACCTTCTAACGGAGTAAAGCCCATAGAAGTGTCTTGGCATTTACCTGCTTTAACAGCAGAGATAGAAGAACCGTTGCCAAGGTGACATATAACCATTTTAGCATTTTTGTTGTCTAAAATTTTTGCAGTTTCTTCACTTACGAACTTGTGAGAAGTTCCGTGGAAACCGTATTTTCTAATTTTATGATTTTCATACATTTCGTATGGAATACCATACATATATGCTTTAGCAGGCATTGTAGAGTGGAAAGTAGTGTCGAAAACTGCTACCATTGGTTTACCGGGCATAACTTCCATACAACTTTTAATGCAAGCAATGTTGCCAGGCATATGAAGTGGGCCAAGTTCTGCGTTCTTTTCACAAATTTTAATAACTTCTTCATCAATTACAACAGAACCTTTGAAATCTTCTGCAGAGTGAAGAACCCTGTGTCCTACTGCGCCAATTTCATCTACAGATTTAATAGCACCTTTTTCTGGGTCCATCATAGCCTTTAAAACAAGTTCCATTGCTTCTTTATGAGAAGGCATATCCATACTTATAACAGTTTCCTTGCCATCAAAGGTTTTTTGAGTTAAAAGACCACCGGTAAAGGTAATACGTTCGCAAAGACCTTTTAAAACAACGCTTTCGTCGTTCATATTGATAAGTTGATATTTAAGTGAAGAACTACCTGCATTTATAACTAAAATATTCATATTAAACTCCTAAAATTTATTTTGCTTGAAGGGCGGTAATTGCAATAACTGCAACAACGTCTTCTACGCTACAACCACGAGATAAGTCGTTAATAGGTTTTGCAAAGCCTTGGCATATTGGGCCAAGAGCCATATATCCACCAAAACGTTGTGCAATTTTATAACCAATGTTACCTGCGTTAATGTTTGGGAATATAAATACGTTTGCGTTACCTGCAACTTTAGAATCTGGTGCTTTTAATTTGCCAACTTCTGGGGCAACTGCTGCATCGAATTGGAATTCGCCATCTATAATAAGTTCTGGTGCGTTTGCCTTAGCAATAGCAGTTGCTTCTTGCATTTTTGGAACGGTTTTAAAGAACTTATCATCGTTGCCAGAGCCTTTAGTAGAGAAAGAAAGCATTGCAACCCTTGGTTCAATTTCGGCAACGTCTTTAGCGGTAGCCGCGGTAGAAATTGCTATATCTGCAAGTTGATTTGCATCTGGCTCTATGTTAATAGCACAGTCTGCAAACACTGCAACACCATCTGGATTGTATTTATTTTCACGGTCTGCAACCATAATAAAGCAACTTGAAACGGTGTTAATGCCAGGGGCAGTTTTAATAACTTGAAGGCCTGGGCGAAGAGTGTTTGCCGTTGAGTGGCAAGCACCTGAAACTAAACCATCTACGTCGCCTGCTTTAAGCATAAGTGCAGCGTACATTGTATAGTCTTTTAAAACACCTGCTTTTGCTTCTTCTACGTTAGCATATTCAGGAAGACCTGTTTTTTTGTTAATTTTGCCTTCCCTTGCTTTATAAAGCATTTCTGCATACACTTGAGTTTTTTCGTAAGAAACGGGGTCAACAATATCTACACCCGTTAAGTCTATGCTTGGGTTTTTAGCAATAATATCTTGTTCGTTTCCTAAAAGAGTAATTTTTGCAAGACCTTCTTTAACTGCAACTGCAGCCGCTTCTACAACCCTAGAATCTTCACCTTCTGGAAGAACTATGCGTTTAGAAAGTAAAGTTGCACTTGCTTTAATTTTTTCTAAAACGTTTGCCATATCTTTCTCCTTTTTATTGGGTAAAAAACCTTTTGATTTTTTAACCGAAATGTAGTAATATATAATTATCTTATATATTTTACAACATTTAAATTTAAAAGTCTATTATTAAATTGAGGTTTTTTACTTTTTATGAAAATTTGTTATGTTATTGCCGAATATAACCCCCTTCATAACGGGCATTTAAAACACATAAATTTTATCAAACAAACTTTAAGTGCTGATAAAGTTATAGTTATTATGAGTGGCAA
>JAGBSS010000047.1 GCA_017631725.1 Clostridia bacterium
GGCGAACCGGCCGTTTTAAACAAGTTTAAAAGGGCAACGCACGCAATACAATGTGGGGCAGATTTAGTTATAGAATTGCCCACCCCTTTCGCAACGGCAAATGCCGAAACGTTTGCTTTAGGTGCAATTAAGGTTATCAATAGCCTTAATTTACAAGGTACGTTATGCTTTGGTGTTGAAAACGGGAAAAAGGAAGAATATTTATCGCTTGCTAAGGTTTTAGTAAACGAAAGTAAAGAATATAAAAAGGCGTTAAAAGAAAATTTAGAGCAAGGCGTTTCACTTGCAAAAGCTAAATCAGATGCCGTTAAAAAGGTTTACCAATTAGAGTTTGCCGAACAATTAACCTGTCGTCCCAACAACATTTTAGCATTAGAATACGTTAAAGCTTTGTTAAAAACCAAATCTAACGTAGATTTTTATCCAATGTTAAGAACGGGCGACCATAACGATAAAAAACTTTATAAAAACATTACTTCTGCAACAAGCATACGTGAAGTTTTAAAAACGGGAAAATTAAGAAAACTTAAAAAGGTTATGCCAAACTTTACCTATAAATCGTTAAACGGCTACCCCGAAAAATACGATAGTTTAGCACTTTTATCTTTAATTAGAGAAGGTGTAAACGGCATTAAACTTTGCCCTGACTGTACCGAAGGATTAGAAAATAGAATTAGCGCCTTTGCAAGCAAGTGTGAAAGTTTGCAAGAACTTATAAAAGAAACTATAACCAAAAGGTATACGGAAACGAGAGTAAAAAGAATTATTTTATCTAACTTTTTAAAAATTACTCAAGACTTTTTGCAAGAAAGTTTAAAATGCAAACCCTATGCAAAAGTGCTTGCGGTTAGTGAAAGTTCTCTTTCCCTTTTATCGGAAATAACAAACGCCTCTTCTATTCCACTTTTAACGAGAAAAACAGATGAAAGCAAGATTTCCGATAGTGCAAAAAAAGTGTTTGAAAAAGATCTTTTAGCAAGTGAATTATATGGCTTTATAACAGGCGAAAAACAAAACCCTTATCAAATGATTATTGTAAAATAAACAAAAAACCGCTTAAAGCGGTTTTTTAATTTATTTTGACAAAATGTTTTAACTAGTTTTTATAATAAAATCAGCAATATTAAAAGTCGAGTTTTCTTGCTTAAGTGTTTTTTGGCAATTTTTTATATTTTTTAGCAAGTTTCGGTTTTTCAAAACGTCTTGTAGTATTTTAGCTGCGTCACTTATTTTACCCATTGAAACACCTGCACCTAAACTTACAAATAACTTTTTGTTTATTCTTTCATTTATAATCAAATTTTCCCTAAAGACGATTGGAACTTGTTTTGTTATTTGCTCGCTAATAGTAGAGCCACCCGCACGTGTAAAAATAAGGTCGCTTGCCGTATAAACTTTTTCCATACAATCGCAAAAACCAATATTTAGCACGTTTTTTGTATTATATTTTTTTATTATTTTCTCTACTGCTAAATATTCTTTTTCATTTTTTCCTGTTACCACTACTATTTGAATATCAAAACAGCTTTTTAATATTTGTTTTAAAAGTGAACTAGCTTTAGTTAAACAATTCCCACCGCCAACAATGGATATTGTAAACTTATCTTTTGGTAAGTTTAAAAATTTTCTGCATCCCGATTTGGAATTATAATAAAAAAATTTTGGAGCAACGGGTATGCCGTAAGCTAAAAGTTGTGTCTCTTTAAATCCCTTTTCGATATATTCTTTATTGGTAAATAAATGCGGAGTAAAAAGATAATCTAAATTAACGCAACTCTCCCATCCCGGATAAGCACAAAAATCAGTGGCAATACCAAAAGTCTTTATAAAAGGTGAAATCTTGTTGTTTTTTTTAAAATAAGATATTATCGCCCCTGCGTTATTATGCGTGCAAATTATCTTATCAGGAGAATATTCGCTTATCTCTTTTAAAAGATATTTTGAACATTTTTTTATAACTCTTTTAATAAAAAAGTTAGGAACTTCACTTTTTCTTTCTCTTAATTTTTCCCAAAAATACTCGTAAACGTGTGGGAAAAACTTTATAGCATTTAAAAATAAATTATTTTGTCTAGCAACTTCCTTTTCGCTATAACCAAAAAGCTGTATAACCCTGCACTCTTCCCCACGCAAAGTCAAAGCAGATTCTATCGCCCTTGCTATAAAATTATGACCTTCCCCAATTGTTTGGGTTATTATAAGATTTCTCATTTCTCTTCTTTCTTCTTCGCAAACTTTTTTAATAAACTTATTATAACTATCGCACTAGTAATAACTAAAGTTTTCCAAACAGACCAAAAAATTATACCAAACAAAAATAGAATACTTACTAATATTAAAAACATAGAAGAAAGCAACGTAATAACGGCAACTGTGTTGCCGATAAGTTCACGATTTTTTAGTGTTATAATAGCTATAACAATTGATAAACTAACAAATACAATCCCACTAATCAAAAAGAAGGTTGCCACGTTGTTTCTTTCTCCTTTGTAAACACACAATTAATATACTACTAATTTTTAGTAGTGTCAACTAAAAATTAGTAGTTTAGGGTAAAATAGATTATATGAAATATGAGATAAGGGTTAAGCTAAGAGAACTTAGGCGAGAAAAAAGTTTTACTCAAAAACAGGTTGCAAAACTGCTAAACAAATCGGAAACGGGTTATGCGAGTTGGGAACAAGGGCTTTCTGAGCCCAGCGTAAACGACCTTATATTACTTTGTAAAATTTACGGTATATCTTCAGATTATCTTTTAGGGTTAGAAGACGATTTCGGCAAAAAAATATATTAAATTTATTTAAAGTAAAAAAAGACCGCTTGGTCTTTTTTTGTTTTTTTGAAACTGCATTATATAAAATTAAAAACCGCTTTAAGCGGTTTTTTTATACCTTTGTAAAGGTGTAAGTCCATTGAGTTATTTTATTGGTAGTAATTTTTGTTAGCACTCCGTCTACAAAAGTACCATGCCCCCTTTTAGGCCCATCGTTAACGTTAAGCTTATAAAACATAGTTTCTCCGTCTAAATCCCAAGTGCCACGCCTTATTTTTATTTGATTATTAACAATATGCTCTGCATAAAAGGTTCTATCTTCTTCTAAAATTAAAACTACCGATTCTTCTGTAAAAATTTCATCTCCCCAAGGTGTAGCATCGCCAATATTATAGGTGGTAGATGTTCCTTCTAAAACAACGTTATAAGAATAAAATTTATAAGTACCAACAGCAACTTTATACTCACCTGTTTCTACGTAAACACGACAGGCAAATAAGGAACTGCTTAAAAGCATTAATATTAATCCCAATGTTAGAGTTATAAATTTTTTCATCTTTACTACCTAAAATTTTTATACTATATCGCCTAAAACATTAAAGTAATAAACGGGAATTGCCGACCATCCGTGGCATAAACTACCTGCCCCGTCAAAGTCTGCTTCGCCCTTTTCTGTTTCCCAGAAACTTGTAGCGCCCTTATCAAGCATACCTTTATATCTTTTTACAATGTCAGATATAATAAAGTTTTTATACTTGTCCCCTTCTTTTAAAAGTGCTTCGTATAAAAATGCACGCATAGAAAGAGTACAACTTATCATATTATCATCAGTTAAAATCTTTTCTGCTAAACCTTCCGTTTTAATGCCTGCTAAAATTGTAAAGGCATTGCCAAGTTGCGAGTAGGTTTCCACGTCTGTAGAAAGTTTAAACACGCCCTTATCCTTTAAATAGAATGTGTCAACTATTTTATTCTTCATCTCGGAAAGGTCACAATTCTCGCTGTTAACACTTGCGTAAAGTTGTTTAACCATAACGTAAAAGCAGTTAATAATTAAATCGTATTTTAAGGTGTAAGGCTCGTCTTTCTTTCTCATAATTTCCGATTCGTTATTGCTATCTTTTTCCCATTCGTAAAAATTCCAGAAAGGATATGGGAAAGACGGAATAAGCCCCGTGCTATCTATTCTCTTTTCAAACTCGCTAAAAAGTGCATTTATAACGCCACCTACTTCTGATAAAATAGTTTTATCGCCCGTGTGTTTAACGTATTCGCAAACGGCTAAAATATAGCCAAGCGAGAAAGATGGAATTGCCAAATCTACCCCCGAAGGGAAACAAATTGCCAAAAGCCCGTGTGAAAGCACGCCTTTAGATTGATAAATTAAATTAGCCCTTTGATATTCACTTGTCTTAAACGCATAGTAGCCAAAAAGCATTTGGTTGCGACTATCTAAACTGTATAAACCCTGTTCTCTCCAAGGACAGTCTTCATAATGCTCGTGCATACAAAGGAGCAACGTATCTATACTAACGTCGTAAATTTTTTGTATAAGGCTATCAGAAAATTTCTTTTCTACCTTTTCTATTGGGTAAAATACCGGCCTAATGCCAATATAATTAATTTTTATAGGGCTTTCTGCAAAAATTTCTAAATATCTACAAGCAATTCTTCTTGTAGTGTTTAAATATTTATTTTCGCCTTTTTTAGCAACGTATTCAAAGGTAAAATCTCTAATACCAATTTTGTGCCTTACCCCGCCGTCTACAATATGCTCGCCAAACGCAAAAGTGATTTTTTGCTCTTTTTCACTAACAAAGTCAAGGTCAATTAAACCTGCCGTTTCCTTTTTAAGGTCAATAATAATGCTATTTTCCCTTTTTATAAGATCGGTTTCTACCCTGCCGTGTAATTCAAGATTTTTAATTTCTCTTTTTAAAAACACGTTTGGGCCACCTGAAATTACACTTTTAGAAAATTCTAAATCTTGTTTTGTAGCATCGTATAAAAAACTAAAGCCAAGTTGTGGGGTAACCATTTTTCTATAGCCGTTTTTATATTGAGCTATTTTTCTTGATAAAACGTTTTCGTTTGAAACGCAAACCTTTTCTCCGTTAGATTCTACTTCAAAAATAAGCCCTGCAGGACCTTTAAGATAAGTTTGGTTGTTTTCTCCAATATACCAAACTATAAATTCTAAAAGGTTTTCTTCTTTTAAATAAGGTGTTAATTCTACCGTGTCGTAATATTTATACCCTGCAAAATCTGCTTCGGTATAAAAGAATACAAGTTCTCCATTAATTTTTACAGAAACGACAGAATCCGCCGTTAAGTGTAAAAAATAAGGAGCACTTAAATTGCGCTTGAAATTTACTTTAAACTCCGCATATTCATCTGCAGAGGGAGTAGAATTTGACCAAATCCATTTAGATTTTGTAAAAACTTCAGCCATTGTGTGCCCCTAATATTTTTTTTGTTTTTATTTAATTATACGTTGCCTTGTGCCTTCATAGCTTCTGCAACTTTGATAAAGCCTGCAATGTTTGCGCCTGCCATATAGTTGCCTGCCATACCGTATTTTTTAGCAGCTTGGTCGCAAGCCTTGAAGATTTCTTTCATAATGTTATGAAGTTTTTCATCAACTTCTTCAAATGACCAACTGAGTCTTATAGAGTTTTGGCTCATTTCTAAACCACTTGTTGCAACGCCACCTGCGTTTGCTGCTTTTGCAGGGCCGTATAACATACCGGTAGAAAGATAGGTGTCAATTGCTTCTGGAGTAGAAGGCATATTAGCACCTTCTGAAACAACCTTACAACCATTTTTAGCAAGAATTTTTGCACTTTCGCCATCGATTTCGTTTTGTGTTGCGCAAGGAAGAGCAATATCACAAGGAATTGTCCAAATACCTTTGCAACCTTCGTGGTATTCTGCGTTTGGACGATAAGATAAATATGTAGAAATTCTTTCTCTCTTAACTTCTTTAATTTCCTTAATAGCATCTAAATCAATGCCGTCTTTATCGTAAACGTAGCCGTTAGAATCGCTCATTGCAACAACTTTTGCGCCATATTCTTTAGCCTTTTGACAAGCGTAAATTGCAACGTTACCAGAACCGGAAATTAAAACGGTTTTGCCATCGAAAGAAGAGCCGTTTGCTAAAAGCATTTCGTTTGTAAAGTAGCAAAGACCAAAGCCTGTTGCTTCTTTTCTTGCAAGAGAGCCACCGTAAGGAATACCTTTACCGGTTAAAACGCCAACCCATTCGTTGCGTAATCTTTTATATTGACCAAACATATAACCAACTTCTCTAGCACCTACACCGATATCCCCTGCAGGAACGTCGCAGTCTGCACCAATGTGGCGGGTAAGTTCAGTCATAAAACTTTGGCAGAATCTCATAATTTCGCCATCAGACTTGCCTTTAGGGTCAAAGTCAGAACCACCTTTGCCACCACCCATAGGAAGAGTTGTTAAACTGTTTTTAAATACTTGTTCAAAACCCAAAAATTTAATAATTCCAAGGTATACAGATGGATGGAATCTA
>JAGBSS010000048.1 GCA_017631725.1 Clostridia bacterium
TAATTTCATTATATTCATCTAACATAGCACCTTTTAATCGGTTATTTAGTTCCATAACTGCTTCTGGCTCTATAAAAACAGTTGCACCAGAAGAAGATTGGTCGTGTATAAAACCTTTAACAAAGGACCTATATTCGCTTTTAACAGGAACAACATATCTATCCTGACGTTTTGTTATAACCCCTTCTTGCAAATATTTATTGCCACCCCTCATAAAAGAAGTGAGTTTTTCTCTAATGGCAACGTTTATAGAACGAATATCTTTTCTAATTCTTGCAAGATTAACTGAAGCATTGTCGCTAATTTCATCTTCTGAAATAATTTTAGAAGCAATTTCCTTTTCAAAATCTAAATTAACGTATAATCTTGATGCAATTTCAGGGACAATTTTTAAACTTTCATCTTTAACGGAAAGAATAGTAGTTTTTAGTATTCTTGCGCCTTTTAAATTTTCTGCAATTTTGAGTAATTCTCCATTTATAAGAGTGCCACCCATATCTGCCCTTATTAAAAACTCTGAAACATCATCGAAAAAATATACACCCGAACAATTATGAGTAAATAAAAGTTTATGAGCTTCTTCTGTTTTATCTAATGAAAAATTTGCTTGTTGAATATTTTCGCATGGTTTTTCGTTTAAAACGTAATCTTTAGAACAGTCTAAAACGGCATAAGCGGAAACTGATGCCATTATTTTATCAAATTCTAAAGTTTTTAACGTTTTATCTAAAATCATTACCTTAACTCTGCCCCTAAATCAGTTTTTAATTTTAAAAGAATATTTTTTATACTTGCATCAATCTCTTCTAAATTAAGAGTTCTTTCTTTAGATTCAAATAACAAATTGAAAGCCATACTCTTTTTATTTTCAGCAATTTGATTGCCACGATAAATATCAAATAATGCAACGTTTTTAAGATAATCTCCACCACTTGCTTTTATGGTATCAAAAACTTTATCGTAAGAAACGTTTTCATCTAAAATTATTGCAAGGTCTCTTTCAATTGTTGGATATTTAGAAATAGAATCGAAAACAATTTTATCGTTAAAGTTTTTAGCTAAAACGTTAAAATATATTTCCCCACCAAAAACAGGCTTATCAATGCCCATTTTAGATGCAATTTCAGGGTTAATTTGACCAAAATATCCGGCAAATTCGCCATTTAAGTATAAATCTGCAGAGCAAGTTGGGTGCATACAATCTTTATTAGAACGAACGTATTTAACGTTAATTCCATTGCATAATTGATCTAAAACACCTTCTACAACACCTTTTAAGGTAAAGTAATCTTCTTCTGCACCAAATGTTGAAAGACTTAAAACAACTTTTTCTTCTGGAAGTTCTTTTAATGGAATTTCATCTGAAGAATAAATTTTTGCAAGTTCAAACAACCTTCCAGAATAATTTTTTCTGTTTAAATTATACGCAACCGTTCTAACTATTGATGGAAGTAAAGAAGTTCTCATAACGGCTAAATCTTCACCAATTGGGTTAATAATTTTTACAGCTTTATCAATATTTTTTAAGCCAAATAAATCAAATTCTTTTTCTGAAACGAAAGAATAACTTATAATTTCATTAAAGCCGTAACCCGTTAATAAATTTTTCAACGTTTCCGTTTTAGATTGAATTTCGTTTCTTCCCCCCATTGTAATTGCAGACGTTTTTAATAAAGTTGGGGTTATGTTGTCATAGCCGTATTCTCTAATAATTTCTTCTGCAACGTCTGGGTAATCTTCCATATCATCTCTAAACAAAGGAACTACAACGGTTAATTCATCTCCATTAATACTAACTTCGAAACTTAAACGTGTTAGAATATCTTTAACGGTTTCTTTATCAATATTAATTCCAAGAACTTCGTTTACTTTAGATAAGGTAGTTTTAATAACTTTGTTATTAACATCGCAATAAACAAGGTCGTAGCCATCTTTAGCAATTTTACCAATTTTTAAGGTATCAATTAAATTTAATGCACGTTTTAAGCCAATTTCCGTAGACCAAGCATCAACACCTTTTTCAAACCTTGAAGAAGAATCTGACCTTTGACCAAAAACACGAGAAGTTTTTCTTATATTATCTCTTGCAAATTTTGCAGATTCGAAAACAATGTCTAAAGTAGAATCTTTAATGCCACTATTTAATCCACCCATAATACCTGCTAAAGCAACTGGCTTTTCACTATCGCATATTACAAGGTTGGATGAATTTAATTCAAAATTTTTTTCATCTAACGTGGTAATTTTTTCCCCGTTATTTGCCTTTCTAACAATAATTTCATTTCCAGATAAATCGTTTAAGTCAAATGCGTGCATAGGTTGACCAATTTCCAACAAAACAAAGTTTGTAACGTCTACTACGTTAGAAATTGACCTTATTCCCATTGCAAAAAGCCTTCTTTTAATCCAAAGTGGAGATTCTGCCACCTTGATATCTTTAACTAAATGTGCAGAATACCTTGGGCAAAGGTCTATTGCATTATTTGAAACTTTTATAACACTTTTAGTAGAAATATCTTCACAACAATTATAAGATAAATTGGGCATTTTTAGTGGCTTATTTAAAACAGCGGCAACTTCTCTTGCCAAACCTAAAATAGACTGACAATCTGGCCTGTTTGCCGTTACGTTAATATCTAAAACAACGTCGTCAATCTCTAAAAGAGAAGAAACTTCTTCGCCAAGTGGGAAATTATTATCTAAAATAAAAATTCCGTTAAAAGAAGCGCCTTTTTGCCAATCGTCTGTAATTCCTAACTCTTCTCCACTACAAAACATACCTTGAGATTTTACGCCACGAAGTTCCCCTGCAAAAATTCTATCACCGCTATAAAGGGTTGCTCCGTCTACTGCAACAGGCACAACGTCTCCAACGCTAATATTTTTAGCGTTAGTGACAATTTGTAATTTACCATATTTGCCGGCATCAACCTTTGTCACACTTAATTTATCTGCATTAGGATGTTGTGAAATGGATAAAATTTTACAAGTTACAATTTTATCAGCCTTTCCACAAATTTTACTAATTTCTTCTACTTCAAATCCGCAAGAAAAAAGTTTTGCAACAAGTTCATCAGTAGAACAATCTATATCTACGTAATCTTTTAACCAAAAAAGTGGTGCTTTCATTTTTTATCTCCTATCAAATTGTTTTAAAAATCTAACGTCATTTTCAAATAGA
>JAGBSS010000049.1 GCA_017631725.1 Clostridia bacterium
CGCTTACAAGTGTTGGCACGGTTAACGTTAGAGCGTATTTAGGAACTTCGTCTAAAGTTTTAAAGCAACCGTCGTGCACTTGTTGATTACGGCAAATTTCATCTAATTCTACTTTTTTAATTATAGCCTTGTCGTTAAAGTCTGCAACAGGTGGGTCGTTAAATGCAATGTGCCCGTTTTCGCCAATGCCCATTAAAACAACGTCTGGTGGAAACTTTGTTAAAAGTTCGCCATAAGACTTGCAAGCCAATTCTATATCTAATTTTGCAGGAACGTAATTAACCGACTTAAAGGTTTTTTTAGAAAAAACGTGGTCGTATAAATACTTTGCAAAAGATTGTTCGTTTTCTATAGAAAGACCAGAATATTCGTCCATATGAAAGGCGTTAATTAAAGAAAAATCGATATCTTGTTTTAAAAGATGTTCTAATGTTTCGTTTTGAGATGGTGCCGCTGCAAAAATAACGTTTGCATAACCTTTTTCGCTAATAGCCTTATTTATTGCTATTGCTGCGTGCTCTGCGGCATTTTTGCCCATTTCATCTCTTGTTTTATATACAAAGGTTTGTAAATTTTCCGTTTTAATTTCTTTTATCATAATTCACCTAAATTTCTACTTTTTCAATTTTTTCCCATTTTCCACTTTCAATGCTTTTTAATATCGCACTCATTATAAACACGGGATTAATAAAACTGCCATAACTCTTTTTCATTTCTCCGCCTTTTAAAAGGTCAAGAGTATCTTTAAGTTCTTCACTAAATATTTCCGCAGTAAAGGTAATAGGCGAAACCTTAAATTCCTTTTCACCAAACAGGGCAATTCCGTAAGAATAGGTGTGTTGTAAAAAGTTTAAAGTGACGTTAAAATCGCTATACTTTGCAATAACGTTTACTGCTAAATCTGTTTTAGTGGCAAACACTTCGGTTACCTTTTCACCAAAAATGGTAGTCATAATTTCAACCAAATGTTGTGCGTAAAAATAAAACCCACCGTGCACGCTATCTAACTGAACGGGTGCGTAAACGTTAGCCGTTTTAATTTTACCAAAACTTCCGTTATTAACTTGTTCTTTAAGTTCTTTAACAAGTTCTGCACCCTTTAGTGAACTTCCACCGCAAAGTTTAACGCCGTATTTTTTTGCTTGTTGCATAAATTCTATAGCCTGTTCCGTTTGACAGGTTATAGGTTTATCAATAAACATAGGAATACCGCTTGAAAGATAGGGCATAGCATATTTATAGTGGTTGTCGCCGTGGCGAGCAGTTACCATAATGGCATCTACTTTTCCAACTAAATCGGCATAATTTTCCATAACGGGAACGCCAAACTTTTCCTTTAAAGAGTTGGCTGTTTCTGTTTCTTCACTATAAACGCCAATAACGTTAAGTTCGGTAAACTTGCCATCTTTAATAATTTGTAAAAAATCGTTTGCGTGGGTGTTTTCGCAACCCAAAATTGCAACGTTAAACATATATCTCCTTAAAATTTAACAGACATTGGGTTTTGTGCGTGACAAGTTTCTATAACGGAAATAACTTTTGCTGCTTTTTCAGGTGTTATTTCAAGTGGTTTGCCTAAAATTACGCTGTTATACATCATTTTATAAAAATCCACTACTGCTTTATGGAAACTATCCCCCTCTATTTTTGCACTTACTTCGGTAAAGTTTAAAGTTTCTCTGCAATAGTCTGGATTACCTTCTTCATTAGTTAAAAAGCCCCTAATTATTGGTCTTTCTGGGTAAACGGAGAAATCTTCTATATATTTTAATTTATACTCGGTGTTGGTAGAAGAAAGCGTTCCTTTTGAGCCGTAAATTTTAAATACAAATTCTGGGTAAGCATCTACCGAGATAACTTCTATATCAACGGCAGGCTTGTTTGGAGTTTTTAAAATAACTTTGCCGTAGTCGTCTGCATCGCCACTTGTTAAAACTCTTTTTAAACTTGAGAAAGCAACTTCGGTGTTGTCATCAAACCCTAAAAAGTCTAATGCTTGACCTATTGGGTGTGGACCGCTATTGTATAAACTGCCGGCAACTGAAGATTGTAAAGTTTGCCAGTCCCAACGCCTTGCAAAGCCAGAATATTTAAGGCTTATTTGTAAAACTTCACCAATTTTGCCACTTGCAATAATTTCTTTAGCATTTAGGTGAGATGGTGCGTATAAGGTTTGGTGAAAGGCTGTGACTATAACGCCGTTATCTTTAGCCGTTTTAATTAAATCCATACACTCGAAATAATTTCTGCCAAAAGGTTTTTCTACCAAAACGTTAAATTTATGGCTTAAAAGGTCTTTAGTTATTGGGTAGTGCATTTCAGAATAACTTGCGTTTACAACTAAATCTATATCATCTCTACCAAAAAGGTCGGTGTAAGATGCAACAACTTCGCAACCGTACTCTTTTTTAGCCTTTTCTCTTCTTGCTTCATCTGCTTCTACAATGCAAACTACTTGACAAAAATCGTTGTCGCTACTTAAAAAAAACTTTCCGTGAATATCTCTACCACTTCTGCCTTGACCAATTATGGCAATTCTCATTTTTTGCATATAAAATCTCCCAAAGTATTCTTTTTTTACTATTATAACACAATAAAAAAATTATTAAAATATCTTTTTTTACCTTTTTTATTGCATTTTATACTTTTTAATGATAAAATTTTTAAAAAGGAGAAACAAGTGTTTAATAAAGTTATTAGTTTTTTTGGGGTAGAAGTATCTCATAAACGCATAGAAAACCCCGTAAATACCGTTTATTATAACCACATGCACGACCACGCCGAAATGGTTTTGTTTTTAAGTGGTAACGTAGAGTTTAACGTAGATGGTAAACTTTTTAAACCACAACCTTTTGACTTGCTTTTTATCCCGTCAGCAGTATATCATCACGCACTTCCAACGGGCAACACCCCTTACGAAAATTACGTTATAGATTTTATACCTTCTTTAATAGAAAACGAGAAACATTTAGAAACGTTATTTTCCACTCCGCTTATACTTAACGTTAAAGAAGAGCAAGAAGTTTTAAACTTTTTTTCCAGATTAGATTTTTACTTTGAAAATTATTCGGAAGAGGATTTTAATACTTCCGCCTTTTATTTAATAAAAGAACTTATAATTTACTGCAGTTATATGGTTGAAAACGGAGTAAAGGTTAAAAGCGGGAAACATACTCATTTAGAAGAAATTATAAAATTTATTAACCAAAATTTAGAGAAAAAATTAGATGCATTAGTTATTGCAAAAGCATTTAATTTTTCCAAGTCTTACGTTCAAAATATTTTTTCAGCCAATATGAAAATAGGCTTAAAAAAATACGTAATGCAAAAAAAGATTTACGCTGCCAAAGCAGATTTAGATTTAGGATTGTCTGCTAGTGCCGTTTGTGAAAAATATTGCTTTTACGATTATTCGGTGTTTTATAGAAATTACAAAAAAACATTTAAAAGGTCGCCAAAAAACAGATAAAAAAATTCCGCCAAGTGTTGGCGGATTTTTTATACTATTAAAAATTGAATTAAATAAATTACTGCTAAATGCAAGGGATAAAAGGCGTAAAATAGATATTTAATCCCCCTTTTTCCACGCTTGCCGTTGTATAAAATAATTGGAATAATACTAAAATAAGAAAACCAAGTGTAAGATAAAATTTTATACGTTAAAAGGTTAAATATCGTTAAGGCTATTATAAAGGATATTAGTTTAAGCCATTTGTTTTTAAATAATATTGCAAAAGGTGCAAGAATAACCCCACCAATTCCGTAATCTACGTAAAAGTAAACGGGAACAAATTTATGTAAAAATTCTGTAATAAACAAAATTATTGCAAAGGCTAAAAGCAAAAGAATTACGTTTTTAGTGCACTTAACTTTGTTTTTTTGCAAAATTGCATTTTTTAGGTCTAATAAAATATAGCACAAAATTATTGAAAAGGTTAGGGTGAATAAAATGTTAAAATAATATTCTTTTATTCCACCATTAATTGCCCCTTCTATAAAAAAGGTAGCCTGACAAACAATGCCTAAAATAAAAATTGTCAAGAGATATTTTAAGCGGTTTTTGGTGTAATAGCACCCTTCTGCAATTAGATAAGAAAACAAGGGAAGAGCAAGCCTTCCAATATATCGAAGCACCAAAATTTTAGGAAATAAAATATAGCCAACGTGGTCTAAAAGCATTGTAATACAGGCTATAATTTTTAACTTATTACCTGTCATAATGCTCTCCTTGTTCTTTTCCTATATTGCCCCGGAGATTCCGAGAAAAATCTTTTAAAAGTTCTGTTAAAGTTTCTTAAAGAACCAAAACCTACTTCTAATGCAATTTCTGTAACCGAAAGTTCCGTTTTAGTTAATAGTTTTTGGGCAATATATCCACGTTTTAGGTTTAAATATTCTGTAAAACCCATTCCACAAGAAGAAATAAAAATTTTACTTAGCGTTACGGGGTGGCACCCAATTTTACGTGCTACACTTGATAAGGTGACGCTGTTTTCTATATTGTCGTTAATAACTTTAAGGGCATTAGAAAAAATGTCGTTAGCAATGTTTTTGCCTTCTTTAAAAGAGCATTGCTTGGTAATTTGAAAAAATATAGGGGCAAGCACGCTTTCAATGTAAACGGAATCGTTTTCCAGATGTATTTGGTTAAGAGAAAATAAAACATAGTCTAAAACGCATTTGTCAAGAGAAAAAACCCTTTTTGTAGGCACTTTATTTTTAACAAAAGAAAAGAAAGAAGGCGCAGTTTCCCTTTCAAATAAAATTATAGAACAAGTAGAGTCTGGCCCGTAAAAATCGTGCGTTTCAAATGGAAGGGCAAAAATTCCTTGACCTTCGTTAATTATATATTCTACGTTTTCTATGCACATTTTTAAACAGCCTTGCAAAACTATAACAATTTCTGCTTCTAAATTTATATGATTAACGCATTCTACGTTTTTTTCTTTAGTTTCAGAAAAGGTGCTTTTAATGCTTTTAAATTCGCTGTTACTTGGCCTTTCTATATTTTTCATAATTTCTCCTGATAGGTAAATTTTATAATTTTTTTGCTTTTAAGTCAAGAGTTAAATTAATAAATGCTAAAAATTGTCTTAAATTTTAAAGCATGTGTCTTGATTTTATTAGTTGTTTGTTTTAAAATGAAAATAGTAGGATATTGGAGGAAGACTATGCAAATTTTTGTTAATAAATCTATTACGTTAGCAGATGGCGAAATTTTTAACGGAAAAGGCAAAATTTTTAGTGGCGAAAAGGTGCTAAATAATTTTTCTGTTGGTGATAAGGTTTATTCTTGCGACCTTAATACTTTAAACGTTATCCCTTGCAAAATGCGTTCAAGGGGGTTTAGCCGTGAGCACGGTGGCGGACATTCGGAACTTTTTCAAAATGACAAGCCGTTTAATATCTCAAGATATCCAAAGGCGGGGAAATTTTTAACTATTACCGATTATTTGGGGGAATTTAATTCTATAGACGGGCTTCCCGCAGGGGAACTTAAACAAGGCTTTTTTTATAATGATGATAGACCTAAAGATTGGAAAGAGAGCCAAGATATTTGGATGCACGGATATTGGGCATACGATTGGGCCAATTCATACGAACAAATAGAAAAGTTTGATAAAGAAAAGGGGTATATTGTTGCTAAAGAACCTTACGGAATTTTCTATTATAGAAAGGGGCAAAGGTTTCATTTTTTAAACGTTTTAGAAGAAGTTACTGAAAAGGGCGATTATTGTATAGACTATAAAAATAACCTTTTGAATTTTATCCCTTATAAC
>JAGBSS010000050.1 GCA_017631725.1 Clostridia bacterium
GAGTGTTGCATAAACGCAGTTAATTGGGGTGTAAAAAGGGTGTTTATTATTGATGGCACCGTTCCACACTCTATAATTATAGAAATGCTTACCGATGAAGGTATTGGCACTATGTTCGAGGCGTAAAAATGAATCTTTTTGAAAAAGATAAACAATATATAATGAATACATACGGGCGTTTTCCCTTAAATATCGTTAAGGGAAAAGGCTCTTTTTGCTATGATGAAAAAGGCAAAAAATATATAGATTTAGGCACGGGAATAGCAGTAAATACCTTTGGTTTTTGCGATAAAAAGTGGGTAAAAGCCGTTAAAAAACAGGTAAACTTATTCCAACACACATCTAACCTTTATTACCAAAAACCTTGCGTAGATTTAGCCGAAAATTTATGCTTAAAGACGGGCGCAAAAAAGGTGTTTTTCTCTAACTCTGGTGCAGAAGCAAACGAGTGTGCCATAAAAATTGCAAGAAAGTATGCAGAGCTTAAAAAAGGTAAAGAATATTATAATATTTTAACCTTAAAAAATAGTTTTCACGGTAGAACTATAACCACCTTATCTGCTACAGGTCAAGAGGTTTTCCATAAGGATTTTACCCCTTTAACACAAGGTTTTATTCACACCGAGGCAAACGATATAGAAATGGCAAAAAGCCTTTTAGAATCTAACAAAATTGCAGGTGTGTTAGTAGAAGTTGTTCAAGGCGAAGGCGGTGTTATGCCTTTAAAAAAGGAGTTCGTTCAATTTTTAAGGGAATACACTAAGAAAAACGATATTTTATTTATGATAGATGAAGTTCAAACGGGAAACGGCAGAACGGGTGAACTTTACGGATATATGAATTACGGAATAACTCCAGACCTTTTCTCAACGGCAAAGGGGCTTGCAGGTGGTCTTCCACTTGGTGCAACCGTTGTTTTTGACAAAGCGGAAAACGTTTTAGGTGCAGGTATGCACGGCTCTACTTTTGGTGGAAACCCTGTTTGTGCAAGTGCTGCATTAAGTATTTTAAATAGATTAACACCACAATTATTTGACCAAGTTAAACAAAAATCACAATACGTTATATCAAGGTTAGAAAAGTGCAAAGGTGTAAAAAACGTTTCAGGGCTTGGCTTTATGCTTGGGATAGAAACGGAAAAAGATGCTAAAAGCATTGCTTTGAAATGTATTGAAAGGGGAGTTTTGGTACTAACTGCAAAAAACAAGGTAAGGTTATTACCACCGCTTAACGTTTCCTTTAAAACTTTAGAAAAAGCAATTGATATTTTAATAGACGTTATAGAAGAATAGGAGATATTATGCTTAATTTACAAGGCAGAGATTTTTTAAAACTTTTAGATTTTAATTCAAATGAAATTGAATATTTATTAGACCTTGCCGCACGTTTAAAAGCGGAAAAAAAGGCAGGGATACCACACAAAATTCATCAAGGCAAAAACGTTGCTTTAATTTTTGAAAAGACGAGCACAAGGACAAGGTGTGCCTTTGAAGTTGCCGCATACGACCTTGGTATGGGTGTGACTTATTTAGACCCAACGGGATCTCAAATAGGCAAAAAAGAAAGCATTGCAGATACGGCAAGGGTTTTAAGCGGTATGTACGATGGTATAGAATATCGTGGGTTTGGTCAAGAAATTGTAGAAGAACTTGCACTTTACTCTAAAGTTCCCGTTTGGAACGGACTTACAAACGAATTCCACCCAACACAAATTTTAGCAGACTTTTTAACCATTAGGGAAAAGTTTGGCTATTTAAAAGGAATAAATCTCGTTTATATGGGCGATGCAAGATATAATATGGGCAATTCTTTAATGGTAGGTGCAAGCATAATGGGTCTTAACTTTACTGCTTGTGCTCCTAAAAAATACTTTCCAGATGCATCTTTAATAGAAAAATGCCAAGAACTTGCAAAGGTTTCCGGTGCAAAATTAAACTTTATAGAAGAACCGGAAAAGGCCGTTTTAAATGCAGACGTTATTTATACAGACGTTTGGGTTTCTATGGGTGAACCTGCAAGTGTATGGCAAGAACGCATAAACGAATTATCTCCATATAAAGTGACAATGGACTTAATGAATAAAGCAAGCAAAAATGCAATATTTATGCATTGCTTACCTGCATTTCACGATTTAAAAACGGTAATCGGCAAAGAAATGGGTGAAAAGTTTAATTTAACCGATATGGAAGTTACAGACGAAGTATTTGAAAGTGAAAAGTCTGTTGTGTTTGATGAAGCAGAGAACAGAATGCACACAATTAAGGCAGTAATGGCGGCAACGTTATAAATAAAATTAAAAAAGTATTAAAATCGGTTTGACATTAAATTTAAACAGGTGTATAATAACCATAATATAACTTTTAAGTCGATACGAGATATCGGCAAGGTAAAATAAACCATTTCCATTTTCTAATGCGAAAAGTGTATACTTTAGTCTTGCCGTCGGCAAGACTTTTTTTTGGGGTAAAAATGCAATTTAAAACTAAAATTCTAGATGGAATTGCAATAAAACGTGCATTAATTCGCATCACGCACGAAATTATAGAAAAAAACAAAGGCGTAGAAGGCGTTTGTATTTTTGGTGTAAAAAGGCGTGGCGTTCCACTTGCAAAAATGCTTAAAGATAACGTTTTAGCATTTGAAGGCGTTTCAGTTCCACTTGGAGAAATAGACCCCACTTTATATAGAGATGACATCTCTAAAGAAGACAAACTTAAAAGCGCAAATTTCAACGTGTTCCCTTGCGACATAACGGATAAGGTAGTTATAATTGTAGACGATGTTTTGTATACAGGTAGAACGGCTCGTGCGTCAATTGAAGCGGTTTTTGCACACGGCAGACCAAAGGCAATTCAACTTGCAGTTTTAATTGACAGGGGACATAGAGAATTACCCTTAAAACCCGATTATGTTGGTAAAAACGTTCCAACGTCTGGCTCGGAAAAAATAGTTTTACTATTAAACGAAACAGATGGAGAAGAAGGCGTTTATATTTGCGAGTAAAATTTAAAAGGAATAACTATGGAAAAAACTAACGGAAAAATTAATAACCCAAGCATAACTGCGTTAAACAACAGTGACTTAAGGGGTATTTTTTCCCTTTTTTCCGATAAAGATTTGACAGTATTACCCGGTTTTTGTGACGTTCACGTTCACTTTAGAGAACCGGGTTTTTCTTATAAAGAAACCATAGAAACGGGTTCTATGGCTGCCGCAAGGGGTGGATATACTACCGTTTGTACAATGCCAAACTTAAAACCTGTTCCAGATTCATTAGAAAAATTAAAATTACAATTAAGCTTAATTGATAAATGCAATTTAATTAAGGTTGTACCATTTGGCTCTATAACCAAAGGGGAAATGGGAGAAGAACTTTCCGAAATGCAAAATTTAGCACCTTTCGTTGCAGGTTTTTCAGATGACGGCAGGGGTGTTCAAAACGAAGAAATAATGTATCAAGCAATGCTTTATGCAAAGTCTTTAGATAAAATTATTGTTGCCCACGCAGAAGATAACACTCTTTTATTTGGTGGATACATTAACGAAGGGGAATACCAAAAGGCAAACGGGCATAAGGGGATTTGTTCTGAATCGGAGTGGAGACAAATTGAAAGAGATTTATACTTAGTAGAACAAACAGGTGTAAAATATCACGTTTGCCACGTTTCCACTTTAGAGAGTGTAGAACTTTTAAGAGATGCTAAAAAAAGTGGGTTAGACGTAACGGCGGAAACAGCCCCACACTATTTAACCCTTTGTGATAAAGATTTGATAGAAGACGGTAGGTTTAAAATGAACCCACCCCTTCGCTCGGAAAAGGACAAAAATGCATTAATACAAGGCGTTATAGATGGCACTATAGATATGATAGCGACAGACCACGCACCACACTCTTTAGAAGAAAAGTCTAAAGGCTTAAAGGGAAGTTTGATGGGTGTTGTTGGGCTTGAAACTGCCTTTCCAATTTTATATACAAAACTTGTAAAAGAAAATATAATAGATTTAGAAAAATTAATAAAGGTAATGTGTTATAACCCAAGACAAAGGTTTAACCTAACAGAAGATGAAGGTTTTTCCGTTTGGGATTTAAACGAAAAATACACAATTGACCCAAAAGACTTTTTATCAATGGGTAAAAGCACTCCGTTTAAAGGAGAAATGGTATACGGCAAAAATTACTTAACCGTTTTAAATGGTAAAACGGTTTTCAAAGAAAAGATATAAGGAGTAAGACAATGGCAAAAAGGACAGACATCAAAAAGATTTTAATAATTGGTTCAGGACCTATAGTAATAGGGCAAGCGGCAGAATTTGACTATGCAGGCACTCAGGCTTGTTTGGCACTTAAAGAAGAAGGGTACGAAGTTATTTTGGTAAACTCTAACCCTGCAACCATAATGACCGATACTACTATTGCAGACAAAGTTTATATGGAGCCGTTAACTCTTGAATACGTTGCAAAAATTTTAAGATATGAACGTCCAGATGCAATTGTTCCGGGCATTGGTGGGCAAACGGGCTTAAACCTTGCTATGCAATTAGAAAAGAAGGGCGTTTTAAAAGAATGTGGCGTTCAACTTTTAGGAACGAGTAGCGAAAGTATAGAAAGGGCAGAAGATAGAGAACTTTTTAAAGAACTTTGTCTTTCTATTGGCGAACCGGTTATTCCTTCTGAAATAACTTACTCTATAGAAGAAGCAAAAGAAGCGGCTAAAAAAATTGGCTACCCTGTAGTATTGCGCCCAGCGTTTACTCTTGGCGGAACAGGTGGCGGTTTTGCCGATAATGAAGAAGAACTTATAGAAATTGGTTTAAACGCATTTAAACTTTCTCCCGTTCATCAGGTTTTAATAGAAAAGTCTGTTAAAGGCTATAAAGAAGTAGAGTTCGAAGTAATGCGTGATTCTACAAATAAAGCAATAACCATATGCGGTATGGAAAACGTTGACCCCGTTGGCGTTCACACGGGGGACTCTATCGTTGTAGCACCTATAATGAGTTTAAACGATAAAGACTTAAAAATGCTTAATGATAGTGCTTTAAAATTGATTAAAGAATTAAAAATTGAAGGTGGTTGCAACGTTCAATTTGCTCTTAACCCAAATTCAAGCGAATATTACTTAATAGAAGTAAACCCAAGGGTTTCACGTTCTTCTGCACTTGCATCTAAAGCAAGTGGTTATCCTATTGCAAGGGTGACTGCAAAAATTGCA
>JAGBSS010000051.1 GCA_017631725.1 Clostridia bacterium
TTCTTGAAAGAGGTTTTGAAGTATGGTTCAGATACATGTTCCGTACTATTGAGGGCAAGGACTTTATAATCGAACCAATACACAAAGGTTTATTTGATTATTTTGACAAGATAACTAAAGGGCAGATAACAAGATTAAATGTCAATGTTCCGCCGAGAGCCGGTAAAACGACGTTGGCAAAATATTTACTTGTTTATGCCTTAACTGTAAACCCTCAAGCAAATATAATTTACACGTCATTTTCCCAATCGTTATTAACAGATATTGCAATGACGGTAAGGGATATTTTGGAGCATCCTATATATAAGGCGATGTATCCAAATCAGATTGCATATAACGATGAAGAAACAAGACCGATTGACGATTTCTGGCTTGAATACCTTAGAAAAGAGACAGGCAAGAATACTTATTCAGCAAAGAAGATTTCGACAACTCAAGGCGGCATCTGTTTATTTTCTTCTATCGGTTCTCAAATTACAGGCTATGGAGCAGGCGAAAGAAGCGGTAAAAGGTTCGGCGGTGCATTAATAATAGATGATGCGAACAAACCGGCTGACATACGCTCTCAAATAATGAGAGAAAAAGTCGTCAGGTATTTTGAAGAAACACTTTTAAGCCGTCTGAATAATTCAGATGTTCCGATAGTTAATATTCAACAACGCTTGCATCTTGAAGATTTAAGCGGAGTATTGGAAAAGAAATATGGCTTTGAGGTTCTCAAACGACCGCTTTTAGATGAAAAGGGCGTTTGTCAACTTCCAAGCCAATACACACCTGAACGTATAGAAGAATTAAAAGTTAATAACTATATGTTCACTTCTCAATACCAGCAAGAGCCTATCATTTTAGGTGGAGCGGTAATAAAAAGAGCATACTTCAGGTACTACCCAAGCGCTCAAGAATACGATTACAAACGTATCTTAATTGCAGCAGATACGGCAATGAAGGTTAAAGAACACAACGACTATTCTGTATTTATTGCCGGTGGTGTAACAAGAGAAAACAAGTTACACATTTTAGACCTTATGCGGGGCAAATGGGAAGCGCCTGAACTCGAAAAAATGGCAATTCTGTTTTGGAACAAGTACAAACGAGTTGAAAAAACGGGGCTTTGCTGTTCGGGCATGTATGTAGAAGATAAGGCAAGCGGAACAGGCTTGATTCAGGGGTTAAGAACAAAATACGGAATTCCTGTTCTGCCTGTTAAGGCTGACACCGACAAATTAACAAGAGTTGAAAACATCCTTCCTTATCTTGAAGCGGGAAATATCTATTTACCCGATGATGAAAACAGCGCATTCAACCCTGAATTTATCGCAGAATGTGAAGCATTCTCAAGAGATATGAGCCACGCACATGACGACCAAGTTGATGCGTTTGCCCATTTAGTTTCAGAAGCACTTACAAGAAACGTAGTTTCGATATTAGATTTTATAAGAGATGACTAAAAAGAAAAAGATAAAAGCACAAAATAATTTAGTGGCATCAAACGCTATGGAAATGGCATTGAGCCTTGCAAACAGTTTTAACCCTTCTTTAAGCAGCGTAAACGCATGGGATAATGTAACGTATGAACTATTGAGTTTGCAGCCCATGATTATGACGTATTTGCCAAAGACGTATGGCATTCTCGATAAGATTATCAGAATTCCCGTTGATGATGCATATAAAAACGGTGGTTTTGATATTGAAAGCGATACGCTTGAAGAAGAAGAAATCAAAGAACTCGAAGATGATTTAAGAGAAAAAGGCGACATTGAAAAACTCAAAGAATGCGATTATTGGGCAAGACAATTCGGCGGTGCGGTATTAGTTGCCGTTACTCCTGAAAATCTTGACAGACCTTTAATCAAAGAACGCCTGAAAGACACAAAACTTGAATTCATTGCAATTGACCGTTGGCGTTTAAACTATTCAAAAAATGACGTTAGAATACCGGGCGGTTTTTGGACTTTAACACAACATAACGCATTAAGCGATTATGGCGTAAAGATTCACCCTTCAAGAGTATTTATCAAACACGGCAAAGTTGACAGTTTCTTGATTATGCAACAGGTTCAAGGCTGGGGCGTTTCTGTCTTTGAAAGCATTATTCAAGACATTTCTTTATTTTTCAAAGGCCGTAATTCCTTCTTTGAACTTATTGATGAAGCAAAAGTTGATGTAATTAAACTTGCGACACTTAAAGAAGCACTTGGTTCAGGTGTAGGCGACAGGACATTGAGAAAACTTCTTGACCTTATTGCCGACAACCTTAATTACAAATCAAAACTTCTGATGTCTGCTGATGATGACTACATCCAAAAACAAGTATCATTTAGCGGTGTAGCCGATATTCTTAAAGAAATTCGTGTCATGATTGCCGGAAGTTCTTCAATTCCTGTAAATAAATTATGGGGCGAAGGCGTTACAGGTTTCGGAAGTGGCGAAGATAGTCTTGAAAATTATAATTCTCAAATCGAAAATGAAATCAGAACACCTGATTGGCAAGCATTAAAATGGATACTTGATTTAAGATGCTGGCAATTATTCGGCCGTGAAGTTGATGACCTTGAAATTATTTGGAAAAACTTGCGTGTTCTTTCTGCAATAGACGAGCAGAACATACACGACCATATACTTGCTAACGCATTACAACTTTTTGACAGACAACTTTTAACACCTCAAGAGTTGATGGAATATCTCAAAAAGCAACAGATATTTATACATGACACAAAGGCAATAAAGGGCGAGTTAGAAGATATGCCCTTGCAGCAGCAACAACAATTTGACGAAAACAAAACAGTTGACATAGTAAAAGAATGAAAATAGCAGTTAAAGATTTTGAAATCAAGCAACAGTATTTTGATATTATCAGAAAAAAACTTTTGAAATACTTGCGAGATATGCTATATCAGCCAATATATGACCTTGCGGGCGACAAGATAAAGGCTGTAAACGAACTGTCAGACGAAGAAGTTATAATCAACGCACTCAAAAAAGGAAAAATTTATTACGATGGCGAAGGCTTCACGGCTAAAGAAAAATTCGGGAACAAGGTTTCTAAAATTCTTGAAAAATGGGGTGCTAAGTATAACAAGTATAAAAAAGCGTATATTATCGAGCGTTTTGAAATTCCTGATGCGGTTCACGTGGCAATCGCACAAGCAAAAATCGAGCAGGAAGAAAAAGCAAAAGTAATAGACGACTTTTTAAGCAACTTTCAAGCCAATCTTGATGATTATATCAAGCAAATGATATTTGATGATGAAGTAATCACGATATTAGACGATGCAGGCAGAGAACTTAAAAAGAACGTTAAAAGAGTTGCTGTAATCGAAGTTGAATTATCAGAAGCCCAAAAAGAAGAAATTGCAACAAATTATACAAATAACATGCAATTTTATATAAAGAATTGGGCAGAAGAACGCATCCCCGAAATGAGAGAAAAAGTCAGAAGGCTTGTTTTAGAAGGCTATCGACCCGCAAAGATTGAAGAACTTTTGCAAAAAGAGTACAAAATCGGCGCAGACAAAGCAAAGTTTTTAGCACAAAATGAAACCTCAATTGTACTTTCTGAAATAAAAAAGGTTCAATATCAGGAAATGGGGTCAATCGGTTTTACGTGGAATACCATTATTGACAGCAGAGAAAGACCATTACACCACCAATTAAACGGAAAATTCTTCAGGTGGAACGACTTACCCGTAATAGACGAAAAAGGGACAAAAGGGCTTCCGGGGCAAACATATAATTGCCGATGCGGTTTAACCCCTGTATTTGAAATATGACCTGTAAGATGATAACTGAAGATAAACAATATAAAGTTCCCGGTAGGTTAATTTGTTTGCTGATGCTGGCGATGAACGCAAGCGATAACGCATTAGAAGTTTTTGGGCAAATTAAAGAGTTTGCATATCTTAATTTTGATAAGTTTGAAGAAATATGATAACACTAGCACAGAACGCAATATTTTTAGATGAACAAACAGAGAACGGCAGACCGTTTAAGGCTCGTTTTTTGCAAGCAGGGCTTGTAAAATATGACTTTGGCGTTTGTTTGCTTAAAAAAGAAACCATTGACAAGTTTGTAGATACTTTTATGGATAACCCCGTTATAATCGGGCATAAAGACATTATTTACAACGAGGATAAAGTCGGCGAAATTCAGCATATTTGGTTTTCTGCTGAAGATGGCTGGTTTTGGTGCAGCGGTGTATTGACATCACAGGAAGCAATAGACCTTATTCAAAACGGTTACAGCGTTTCTTGTCAGTACAGAATAACAAATTACAAAGAAAACAGAGCGGGCAGACTGCATAATGGCAACCCGTACGATAAAGAAATCCTTGACGGCGTATTCGAGCATCTTGCAATCGTTAAAAACCCACGCTATGAAGAAGCCATGATTGCCGTTAATGCGATAATAGACAAAAAAACAGACAAAAAAGATAGTCTTGGCGACTTCACAGAGATATTTTACGAAGCATTGACGGAGGTTATCGCTGAAAACTGCCTGGGGGAGTAGTAAAAAACTCCTGTATTGATGCAACAGGGCGTTATCATGATGACAAAGGAAGATTTACAAATAAAATAGGATGGTTTGTTGAGGGAGTATTAAATAACACTCTTGAGCCTTTAACCGATAGCATTGTAGTGGGTAAAATAGAACCACAAATTATTGATTATTTGGCAAAACATAATATTTCTATTGGTAAATCAGAAATAGAATTAAAATGGACAGATTTAGAGCATTCTGTAAGGGATGAAAAAAAAGAAATACAATTATTATCTCCAGACCAAGTAAAAAGAATAGAAAAAATGATTAAAGAAAATAATGTTTTCTTTGATAATGTAAAACAAAATATTATATATATTTCTGAATTATCACCCGATGAAATAAATGGAGATAGAGATTGGGTAAAAATCCCTGTAAATTTGCATAGGAAAAATGGGAAAAATCTTGTTGCAACAATGAGTATTATTCCCAAAGACGCTATCTTAAAAAACAACGAAAATAGATACGAAAAAATAGATTGATTATTGGAATGACGCTGACCTCATTCATTGAGAGATACAAAAGCATTGCTCACCGTACAGTTCAACGATTTTCTGTACTTCAATAATCAATCTTATATACCATTATACCAAATTCAAAACAAAATTTCAACCCCTAATAAATACATAAGGAGCAAAAATGGAAAAAGCACAAATAAAAGAACAACTAAAATCTGTTTTGCGAGCCGTGTTTGATAATACAGACTTAACGGCGAAGAATGACAAATGGATAACAATTAAGCCAAACGGCGAAGAAGGAAAAGGCAAACATTTACTTTCAAAAGACGGTGAAAGCCCCAAAGAAGCCATTGACAGAACTTATGGCAATGAAGATTTTGAAAAAGAAACTAAATCATCGCCTATAGATGAAAACAGGCATCAAAAAGTAAAAAAAACAGATTACAGTAAACTTGCAAAAGAAATTGTTGAAAAAGAGGGTATAGAAAAAATAAAAGAAAATCTTTCATATCCTTATTCTAAAGATTATTTATGGAAATTAACAGGTAGAAAAGAAAATATTGATACTACAAAACTAAAAGAAGAAGTTGAAAAGCATCTATCCACCCCCGCCGAGAAGGAAAGGAAGAAATATCAAGAAATCATTGATAAGTATGACAAAAAACAGAGTGTTGATAAGAATGATAAAGGCGAAAGTTGGTATGACAGAGCATCAGTAGGTGAAATTAAAACTGATATAAAAGCAATAGAAACAAGCATAGATAAAGGTGAAAAAGAAATAGAAAGAATAAATGGCTTGTTAAAAGATGCTCTACATTATTCAAAATATCGAAATGAATTGCAAGAAAAATTATCCTCTGAAAAAGATAAGTTGAAAGTCAATAAAGAAGATTTAACATACCTAAAAGCACATTTAGCAAAAAAACAAAATAAAGCAACTAACAGTATAACAGAATTTTTACAAAAAGGAGAAAA
>JAGBSS010000052.1 GCA_017631725.1 Clostridia bacterium
AAACTTGCAACCGAACTTTCCAAGCGTGCCACGGGTAGAACGTTATACATTTTAGATGAGCCGACAACGGGACTTCACTCTTACGACGTGGAAAAACTTTGCTCGGTGTTAAAAAGATTGCAATCTTCTGGCAACACCATTGTCGTTATAGAACATAATTTAGACGTTATTAAACTTGCCGATTACGTTATTGATCTTGGTCCAGAAGGGGGTACGGGCGGCGGAGAAATTGTTGCAGTTGGTTCTCCAGAAGAAATAGCAAAAAATCCAAATAGTTTTACAGGACAATTTTTAAACAAGGTCTTAAAAGATTAAAAAGCGCCGAAAGGCGTTTTTTTAATAAAAAAATTTAAAATAAAAAAGGATTTTTAAATTTTATATCGTATTTATTACTTGAAAGGCTAATATATATTATATTTTATATAATAATTTATATAATTTAAGGTGGAAAATGAAAGAAAAAACCGAAAGACAAGAGAGTATGTTTTTATCTCCTTATGCAACTCTTTCTTCTAAAACGGTAGGCAGACTAAAATTTGAAGAGCCTTGCCCAATGCGTACAGAGTTTCAACGGGATAGAGACAGAATAATTCACAGTAAATCTTTTAGGCGTTTAAAAAACAAAACGCAGGTGTTTTTTTCTCCAGAAGGGGATCATTATCGCACTCGTTTAACGCATACCCTTACCGTTTCGCAGATAGCAAGAAGCATTGCAAGGGCGCTTTCACTTAACGAAGATTTAGTAGAGGCCATTGCTTTAGGGCACGACCTTGGTCATACTCCGTTTGGGCATTCAGGGGAGAGAATTTTAAACAGGCTTAACCCAGATGGCTTTAAACACAACGTTCAGTCTGGCAGAGTGGTAGACGTTTTAGAAAGAGAAGGCAAAGGGCTTAATTTAACAAGAGAAGTGGTAGATGGTATTATTAATCACACAAAAAAATCTACCCCAAAAACCTTAGAAGGAAGGGCGGTTAGCATTGCCGATAGAATTGCCTACATAAATCACGATATAGACGATGCTATTGCCGGTGGGTTTATCACTGAAAAAGATTTACCTAAAAAAGAAGTTAAAATTTTAGGTAAAACGTCTTCTGACCGCATTAACGCAATGGTTTACTCTATTTTTAAAGAGTCTGATGGTAAAAACCAAGTGGAAATGGAACCGGAAATTAAACAAGCCACAGATAACTTAAGAACCTTTATGTTTGAAAACGTGTATAATGACAAAACGTTTAGGTTAGAAGAAGAAAAGGCAGATAAAATGATTTCTGCTCTTTACGAATATTACAAAAAAAACGTAAACAAAATGCCAAAGTTTTACGTATCACTTTGCGATAAAGATGGTGTGGACAGGGGCGTATGCGATTACATTTCGAGTATGTCCGATTCTTACGTTATAAATACTTTTACGGAAATTTTTATTCCAGCAAAATGGAAACTTTAATATGAAGGGTTTTGATTCTAATTTTATTGATGAATTAAAAAGAAAAAGCGATATAGTAGATATTGCTTCTAAATACGTTCGTTTAGAACAACGTGGCGGTAACTTTTGGGGTTGCTGTCCTTTTCATCATGAAAAAACTGCATCTTTTTGTATAAATTCTATCGGGCAGTTTTATTATTGCTATGGTTGTCACAAAAGTGGCGACGTTATAACTCTCGTTATGGAATTAGAGTCGTTAGATTTTTACGACACGGTTAAATATTTAGCTGAAAAGGAAAATTTAAAACTTCCGGAAATTAGAGTAGATGATGAAAAAATTAAAGAGAGCAAAAAGAAAAAAGAAACGGCTTTAGAGATTTTAAAAGAAACGGCAAAATACTATTGCTCTGTTTTGCGCTCTAATAGCGGAGAAGAACATAGAAAATACATAGCACAAAGAAATTTATCGGGTGAAACGGTAAATAAATTTGGTATTGGTGCATCTAAAGATTATGAAAGTTTAAATAAACATTTAACCGAAAAGGGTTATTTGCTTGAAGATGCTTATCTTTGTGGCGTTTTAGGAAAATCGGAAAAGGGTACTTCGGTTAGATATTACGATGCGTTAGCCGGCAGGCTTATAATTCCGGTTATTGACCAATTTAATAACGTTATTGCTTTTTGCGGTAGAATTATTGAAAAGAAGGAAAACGTTGGTAAATACGTAAACACAAGGGAAACTTTTGTTTTTTCCAAGGGTAAAACCTTGTTTAACTTAAACAATCTAAAAAAACTTAAAAATGAAAAGGGGATAGACGGTGTTATTGTCGTAGAAGGGCATATGGACGTTATTTCCTTAACTCAAGCAGGTTTTTTAAACGTTGTTGCAAGTATGGGTACTGCATTAACTAAAGATCACGCAAGAATTTTAAAGCGTTATGCTGAAAAGATTTACATTTGTTATGATGGCGATGCCGCAGGTAAAAACGCAACCGTTAGGGGTTTAGAAATTTTACAAGCAGAAGGTTTAGAAGTTAAGGTGGTTTCACTCCCTGATGGAGAAGACCCAGATGAAGTTATTGTAAAACGTGGTAAAGAAGGCTATCAAAAGTGCTTAGACCAAGCCAAGCCGTTAATAGACTTTAAGTTAGACTTGCTTGGCAAAACTTACGACGTTAAAACGGTAGATGGAAAAAGAAAATACGTCGTTCAAGCGATAAAGGTTATTAAAGAGAGCCCATCTGTTAGCGAACAAGAAGATTTATTAAAACAGGTTAGAGACAAAACGGGTATAACTTACGAATCTTTAAAAAGAGAGTTAGAAAATATAGACGATAAAAAGCCTGTTGAAAACGCAAACGTTCCAAAGTTTAACGACAATGCGGGGGATAAAACTGCAATAGCATCGAGATTTGTTTTGGCATCTTATTTATTTAACAAGCCGTGGACAAGCGGTGTTAAACTTGCCGAGTTATCAATGACTCTTCCCGTACACGAGAAAATTAAAAATTTCATTTTGGAAAAGCAGAATACAAAACTTAACTTTTCCGATTTATACGAAGAAATGGAAGAAATAGACCAAGAAGAACTTGGCAGAATTGCAGGGCTTGAAATAGATGATAAA
>JAGBSS010000053.1 GCA_017631725.1 Clostridia bacterium
AAAGAATATTGCAGAAGGTCTTAAAAAAGGCTACTTTGACAACGAAGTAATTGAAATAGACGTTGCAGATGAAGTTAAGCCAATGGAACTTGTTCCGGGTGGCGCAGAAATTAGCATCGGCAGTATTTTCGGCGATTTAATGCCTAAAAAGAGAAAGAAAAGAAAACTCACCGTTAAAGAAGCAAGAAAACTTTTAATAGATGAAGAAGCAGACAAACTTATAGATAAAGATTCTGTAAACGAAGAAGCAATTCGCCGTGCAGAAAACGAAGGTATAATCTTTTTAGATGAAATTGACAAAATTGCTGCAAAACGCACCAATTCAAGTGGTCAAGACGTATCGAGAGAGGGTGTTCAAAGGGATATTTTACCAATAGTAGAAGGCTCTACCGTAATGACAAAATACGGCGCAATAAAAACCGATTACATTTTGTTTATTGCTGCAGGTGCTTTCCACATTTCAAAAGTTTCCGATTTAATTCCAGAACTTCAAGGTAGGTTCCCAATACTTGTTGAACTTAAAAGTTTAACCAAACAAGACTTTATTGAAATTTTAACTACGCCAGAAAACGCAATAACAATTCAATACGCTAAACTTTTAGGCGTTGACGGGGTAGACCTTGAATTTAAGCAAGAAGCAATAGAATACGTTGCTGAAATTGCAGTTGAAATGAACAACACAAGCGAAGATATTGGCGCAAGAAGGCTTCATACCGTTATGGAAGAACTTTTAGAAGACGTTTCGTTTAACGCAGACGGCACGGGCAGAAAAGTTGTTGTAGACAAAAACTTTGTTGTAGAAAAATTAAGCAAAGAGAAAAAGACTAAAGATCTTAAAAAATACATCTTATAGGATTAAAAATGATTAAAGCACCAAAAGGAACAAAAGACATACTACCAAGCGAAGTATATAAATGGCAATTCGTAGTAGAAACGGCAAGAAAGGTTGCAAGCCTTTATAACGTTAAGGAAATTAGAACTCCCGTTTTTGAACATACCGAAGTGTTTTTAAGGGGTGTTGGCGAAACCACCGACATTGTAAATAAGGAAATGTACACCTTTTTAGATAAGGGTGAGCGTAGCATTACCTTAAAACCAGAAGGCACGGCGGGTGTTGCAAGGGCGTTTGTAGAAAACGGCTTGCACAATTTAGCACTTCCGGTAAAACTTTACTACATTACACCTTGCTTTAGGTATGAACGCCCACAAGCAGGTAGGTTAAGAGAATTTCACCAATTTGGCGTGGAATTTTTAGGTTCTTCTTCTGCTGAAACAGATGCAGAAGCCATTGTTTTAGCAAAAAGTTTTTTAAACGAATTAAAAGTAGATGGTGTTAAACTTTATATAAACAGCATTGGTTGTAAAAATTGTAGGTCGGCTTACCAAAAGGCGTTAAAAGAATATTACGCTAAAAGGTATGATGAACTTTGTCCACTTTGCAAGGAAAGGTTTGAAAAAAATCCGTTAAGGTTATTAGACTGCAAAAACGAACAATGCGGTGAGTTGGCAAAAGGTGCACCTTCTATTTTAGATTATTTATGTGAAGAGTGCGACACTCACTTTACAAAGGTTAAAAACTACTTAACTGCTTTAAACGTAGAGTATGAAGTAAAAAGCGATATCGTTCGTGGGTTAGACTATTATACTAAAACGGTATTTGAATTTGTTTCCGTTAACATTGGTGCACAAGGCACGGTGCTTGGCGGTGGTAGATACGATGGGCTTATAGAAGGGTTCGATGGTGGTAATCACCCCGGCGTTGGTTTTGCACTTGGCATAGAAAGGTTGCTTTTATTAATGGAAAACACCGGTAAAGAATTTAAGGCAGAAGATTGCGTTAAAATTTACGTTGCACCTATGGGAGAAAAGGCTTACGTTAAAGCAATGGAACTTGTTTATTCATTGAGAAATTGTGGCGTAAAAGCAGAAACCGACCATATGCAAAGGGGTGTTAAAGCACAATTTAAATATGCCGACAAAATTGGTGCAAAATACGTTGTCGTTATTGGCGAGAACGAGTTAATTAATAATTCCGTTCGTGTAAAAGAAATGGCAACGGGTGTAGAAACAGAAGTAAGCATAGATAACGTTAAGGAATTTATCATAAATGCGTGACGTGGCAAAGGTAGTTTCCGTAACCGAAAAGAATGCAGTTGTTGAAATAGAGAAAAAAGACGAGTGCTCTAAATGCGGAATGTGTTTATTTCCAAAAAACGTAAATAGTGTTAAACTAAAAGCAGAAAACAAAGCAAAGGCATCCGTTGGCGACTTGGTTATAGTAGAAAGCTCGGAAAAAGCAATGCTAATTTCAAGTTTATTGGTGTTTTTAGTTCCACTAATATTAGTTGGCATAAGTGCGTTTGTAAACTATCTTTTTATAAAAAAAGAAATTAGTATATTAATTTTAAGCGTAATTTTAATTGTTTTGTGGTATACTATTTTGGCAGTGATAGATAAAAAACTTTCAAGAAAAAGTGGTTTTAAACCTGTTATCACGGAAATTTTAAAGGAGAATAATAAATGATTATAGATATCGTTAGTAAACAAGAATTTTTAAACGAATTAAAAACGGACAAACCCGTTTTAGTAGATTTTTACGCAACTTGGTGCGGACCTTGTAAACTTCAAGCCCCTGTTCTTCACGAGTTTGCCGAAGAAATGGGCGACAAAGTAAAAATATTAAAAGTAGACGTAGATGGCGTGCAAGAAATTGCGTTCGACTATCAAATAATGTCAATACCAACGATAATGGTATTTAAAAACTCTAATCCTGTAGAAAA
>JAGBSS010000054.1 GCA_017631725.1 Clostridia bacterium
CATATTTAAAAGTGCGTTAAAGCGCTTTTCGTGATTGTCTGCAATTTTGGTAAAGGTTGCAGAAAGTTCTTTGCTTGTAAGCGTTTTAGAATATAATCTTGCTTTTTTGCACGCTTGCTCTTCATAGGTTAAAAGGTCGGCTATTAAAGTAGCCTCTTTTGTCGTTAACATATTTGCCATATTAAATCCTCCTTTAATACCCTTATTTTTTCCAAAGAAAAAAGTTTTTATACCAACCTTTAAAATTTGCAACAAAAAAAGCGTTGCTTTTGCAACGCCTTTTTATTTATTTAAACTATTTGTTTAAGTTTGCTTTTAAGTTAGCAAGTTCAGCTTTAAGTTCTTCTGGAACTCTGGTAATTTCACCATAGAATTGTTCAATACCTTCTGCTTCTTTCTTCCAGTTTTCTACGTCTACAGTTAAAAGTTCTTTAATAGTATCTAAAGTTACGTCTTCTAAACCATCAACGTTAATGTCTTCTGCTTTTGGAACGAAACCGATAGGAGTTTCAATAGCGTCTACCTTGTCTTCGCAACGGTCGATAATCCAATCGAGAACACGCATATTATCACCGAAACCAGGCCATATAAAGTTGCCGTTGTCATCTGTTCTAAACCAGTTTACGTTGAAAATTTTAGGTTTATTAGCAATTTTTTCGCCCATTTCAATCCAGTGTTTAAAGTAGTCCCCCATATTGTAGCCAATGAAAGGTCTCATAGCCATTGGGTCACGACGTACAACACCAACTGCACCGGTTGCTGCTGCGGTGGTTTCAGATGCCATAATAGAGCCTACGAATACACCGTTGTTCCAATCTTTAGATTGATATACAAGTGGAGCAGTTTTTGCCCTTCTGCCACCAAAGATAATAGCAGAAAGTGGAACACCGTTAGGAGCTTCAAATTGGTCAGAAATGCAAGGACAGTTAATTGCAGGAGCAGTGAAACGGCTGTTTGGATGTGCGCCTTTAACAGGTTTGCCATCTGCATCTTTAACGTCTCCATTCCAAGGATTACCCTTCCAATCGATTGCGTTTTTAGGTGGGTTTTTATCTAAACCTTCCCACCAAACTGTGTTGTCATCTAAATTTTGAACAACGTTGGTGAAAATGGTGTTCTTCATAGTAGATAAAAGTGCGTTAGGGTTAGATTTCATATTAGTACCAGGAGCAACGCCAAAGAATCCGTTTTCTGGGTTTACTGCCCAAAGTCTTCCATCTTCGCCTACTCTAATCCAAGCGATATCATCGCCTACGCATTCAATTTTATAACCTTTTTCAAGATAAGATTTTGGTGGAATAAGCATTGCAAGGTTGGTTTTTCCGCAAGCAGATGGGAAAGCCGCTGCAACGTATTTCTTTTCGCCTTTAGGATTGGTGATACCTAAAATTAACATATGTTCTGCCATCCAGCCTTCGTTTTTACCAAGGAAAGATGCAATACGTAATGCAAAACATTTTTTACCAAGAAGAACGTTACCACCGTAGTTAGAGTTGATACTCATAATGGTGTTTTCTTCGGGGAAGTGCATAATGTATCTCTTTTCTTCAGAAAG
>JAGBSS010000055.1 GCA_017631725.1 Clostridia bacterium
ATACTTTTTTCCACTTTCATAATTCCTTATTTTATAGTTGTAATTATAGCATAGTAAAAACTCTTTGCCAATACCTTAAACGACTTTTTTTGCCAAGTTTTCTAAAATCAAACTAAAATTCGTGCCGATTGTAATGATAGTCTTTTTTACGCTATGGTCGTTTACGTAGAATACGTTTTATTAGACAATTTTTTTATAGATTTAATTTTATTAAATTGCGCGTTAAAAATTTATAAAAAACCAATTTCAAAGTTAAGGCTAATTTTTTGTAGCATACTTGGGGGGATAATTTCACTAACTTATCCACTTTTTTCTTCTTTTAAAGTTTTAAGCATTTTAATTAAAGTGGTGTCTGGGCTTTTAATAACGTTGCTTGTCACAAACTTTAAAGGAGTAAAAGATTACTTTAGATTTTTTATTTTATTTTTCACTTTAACCGCCACCGTAGGTGGGCTTTTAATAGCAATATTTGAAATTTTTAACGTAAATTACTCTTCTAACGTTTGCATTGCCATTATAATTGCTCCCGTTTATTGTTTGGTAAAATTCATTTATTCGGTAATAAAATTTTTAGAAAAAAGGGGAAAGGTTGTTAACAACTATTTAAAAGTAGAAGTTATAAAAAACAACAAAATTTTGCCATTTGTTGGGTTTTTAGACACCGGAAACCAACTTTATTATAAAAATAGCCCCGTTATAATAACAGACAAAACAACGGCAGACAAAATTATAAGTTTTAGCGGGCTTAAAAATACGGGCAAGATAAGGGCACACACGGTTTTAGGCGAGGCGCAAATGATGGCGTTTAGTTTGGAGTGTATAAAAGTATATTTTGGAAAAAGTTCAAATATATATAATAACGTATGGGTGGCAATAAGCAAGGAAAAAATTTTTAACGATTATTCGTTTATATTGCATTCAAGCATGCAGGAGGTGGAAAGTGATAAATTATATAATTCACAAACTAAAAAAGTTTCTTAACGTGTTTTCTTTATCGGACAATCTATTAAAATACGTATCAAGTGGAGAGGCTCTTCCCGTTCCATACACGCCAGAAGAAGAGAGTTTAAAGTTAGAAGAACTTAAAAACGGCAATCTAAAAATTAAAGACGATTTAATAGAACATAATTTAAGGCTTGTCGTATTTATTGCAAGAAAGTTTGAAAATACAGGCGTTTTAATGGATGACTTAATTTCCGTTGGGACAATTGGCTTAATTAAAGCCGTTCAATCTTTTAATTTAGAAAAGAACATAAAGTTAGCCACTTATGCATCGAGATGTATAGAAAACGAAATTTTAATGTTTTTGCGTAAAACGGTAAAGTATAAAAGCGAAGTTTCTTTCGATGAGCCGTTAAACACCGATTTAGATGGCAACGAGTTGTTGCTTTCAGACGTTATGGGCACAGAAGTAGACGTGGTTTATAAAAAAATTGAAACAGACGTAGAAGAAGAACTTTTAATTTCGGCTTTAAAACATTTAAATAAGAGAGAAAGAGAAATTGTAGAACTTCGGTTTGGACTTTTGGGACAAGAAGAATTAACGCAAAGGGAAGTGGCGGATAAGTTAAACATCTCACAAAGTTATATTTCTCGGTTAGAAAAAAAGATAATTTCAAGGCTTAAAAAAGAATTTTTTAAAATGATTTGATTTATATATTAGTACATAAATTTTTTTGTAAAAAACATTGACAAAGATTTTGTCGAATTGTATAATTAAGTTGAATTTTAATTCAAGGAGAAATTAAAACAATGAAAAAATTAAGCGTACTTATAGCACTTGTACTTTGCGTTACCATTGGTGGCGTATATGCTGCATGGAACTATTCTCAAGGCACAACTGCTTCAGTTGTAGTGTCTCGTGAAATTAACATGGCACAAGTTGTAACTAACGGTATTAAAGGTACTATTACTGCAACCCCAGAAAACAACTTTGCTTTCTTGGTTGATGATATCGCTAACGATACCCTTAACTCAGATGGTACATATACTGATATTAAATATAAAGCAGTATTAGTTGGAACTGGTGATATTAAAATCAACTTTACAGCAAACCCTGGTGCCGACCAAACAACAAAAGATAATGGTATTAAGATGATAGCAACTATTACTCTTAGTGCAAAAGATGGTCTCAAATATACTGACCCACATACTTCGCAAGACGTTGTTCCTATTGCTGTTAAAGACGGCGGAAATAGCATCGTTCTTAACGATACTGATGAAGATGGTCAGCCAAATACTACAAAAGAAGCAACTATAACTGCTCAACAAATTGTTGATTGTCTTGAACTTGCTAACGTTATCCTTGATACTAAGGCAGAAAACGACGATTTCCACACGGCATTAAAAGACTATACTATCGTTATTACTATTAGCGAAGTTGCATAAGTAATTAATACATAAATATAAGATAGAAACAGCACAAAATTTTTTGTGCTGTTCTAGTCTTTTTTAAGGATTAAAATTTGACGTACTAAGGAAGCACAATATGGTTGGTTTTGAGTTATACGTATTCTTCCTTTGTCTAATCGTTTTTATAGCCTTAACCGCCTTGTTTTCTTTTTTGATATATTATATTGGAAAGCAAAGGGCACTTTTAATTTCAAACGGTATAGAAGACGAAAAGATAAAAGAAAGGTTAACTAAAAAACTTGTTAAAGATTCGATTAAGACGGGTAAAACTATCGAAAAGGTTAAAAAAATTCTTTCGTTAGTTTTGTGCGCCTTTTTGTGCTTTGTTTTACTAATTACGGCAATTTCAAGTTGTAGGGGAGATACCAAAATTAAGGCTCTTCCTGCAATTAAAGTTGTTGCTTCAACGTCAATGTCGGAAAAATATGAAAAGAACTCATATCTTTTCAAAAATAATCTTAACGACCAACTTCAACTTTTTGACGTGGTATTGCTTCATAAATTACCTAAAGAAGAGGATTTAAAACTTTACGATATCGTAGTTTACGAACATATTACGGGGGCTTTATTTATTCACCGTATCGTTGGCATAGAAGAGCCTAACGAAAACCACCCTAACGAACGTCACTTTGTTTTACAAGGTGATGCAGTGCATTATCCCGATACTTTCCCCGTTAGATATTCTCAAATGAGAAGTATTTATCGTGGAGAAAGAATTCCTAACGTTGGTAGTTTTGTTTACTTTATGCAATCTCCAGCGGGTATAATGTGTCTTATTCTTTTTGTGCTATGTTTAATTTTAATGCCTATTGCAGACAACTATTTGCTTAAAAAAGAATACGTGCGTGTAAAATTATTAGTTGAAAACAATCAACTTGATAAAAAGGCACTAGATTATTACAAGTTTAGTGGAAAGGAAAAAAAGCAAGAAAACGCTAGCCCTAGCGAAGGTGGTGGCGACGATGCGTAAGGTTAGATATTTTTCGCTTATTTTAACTTGCTTGGTTTTCTTGTGTTTTGTTGTTGGCACTCCTTTTGTTTTTGCTACTTGGAGTTACGACGGGGCTCTTTCCGCAAATATTGACCTTAATATTAACGTTATGGTTATGCCGTGGGAGGGGGCTGATGAACTTCCTAATCAAAGTGAATATGGCAATAACCATAAAATACTTATTGAAAACGTTTTAAATGGTACTTACGTTTCGGGTAATTCCACTCAAAACATCGGTCTTAATACACCAAACTCTTATTTAGTACAAGAAATCGAAGCAAGAAAAGATATAAGTTATCGTGATGCTAACCAACTTGGTAGTATGGACTTGTGGCAATCTGATAGAATTAACGAATTCTTTAATCTTTCGACTAGTTCTAGCAAGGTCGAATTTATTCTTAAATTCCCCGATGGGTCTAATGATACCTATTATTTATATAGCACCAGCCTTGATTTAGGTGACGGGTGGAATCCTGAAATACCTGTTGGCACGTATATTTTCCCTGTTTATAGAACTACTCTTCAAAGAAATGCGGACGGAATTTGGGAAGCGATTTCTACTGAAGTAGGGCATGCAAAATCTGCTAGATATAATAACCCTTATACGGGGCTAGCACTAGGCAATGCTTTTGATACTAATTCTTGGGTTGAAGGTAAAATTGGTACAAGTTTTGATAATGCAATTTATACTAAACTTGACTATTCTATGCCGGTTGAAACTCACGAAGAAAGTACCGAAACATATTATTATTATGACAGTTCATCTACTACCAACGTAAGCGTTGCCGTGCAAAACAGTACGAAAGCGGTTGTTTACGTTTACGATAATAATGGTAAATTAGTTACAACACGAAACAATACTTCACAAGGTAGTCAAAATGTAACCTTTAAGCCTAGTAGAAATACTAGATATTACGTAAAGGTAACGGGAGACGTTTATTGTACCTTTAAAATAAGTTAAAAAATTTGAATTAAACTGCACTTTTTGGTGCAGTTTTTTTGTTTGTATAAAAAAACATTTATTGCCTATAATTATACTTAATCTCTTTTTTTAATTACATAGGAGGGATTATGAATAATAAAGTAGTTATATGTGGGGTTAATACTGCAACTCTTCCAAAACTAACGCAACAGGAAATAATGGAACTTTTAGTAAGATACAAAAAGGGAGAAACGCAAGCAAGGGAAAAGTTAATTGTCGGCAGCATAAGGCTTGTTCTTGCCGTTATAAAAAGGTTTAATTTAAAAAACTTTAACATAGACGACGTTTTTCAAGCAGGAATAATTGGGTTAATAAAGGCGGTAGACAATTTCAACGTTTCCTTTTCGGTAAGGTTTTCCACCTACGCCGTGCCAATGATAATTGGGGAGATTAAAAGGTTTATAAAGGGCGGAAACTCTATGAGAGTGGCAAGGTCTATTAGAGATACTGCCTATCAAGCACTAAAAACAAGGCAAGAATTAGAAAAAGATGGGCACGAAGCAAATATAGAAGAAGTGGCTGCTAAAATGCAAGTGGCGGCGGCGGTTGTTAGTGATGCTCTCGATGCAATTTCTGATACCGTTTCTTTATACGATCCCGTTTTCGGTGCAGGTGAAGATGAATTATTGTTGGTTGACCAAATTGGAGACAAAAAGAACACTGTGGAAAATTTAACGGATAAATTAGCAATAATTACTGCGCTTGAAAAGTTAGAAGAACGAGAAAAAAAGGTGGTTTATTTAAGATATTACGAAGGCAAAACGCAAACGGAAATATCTTCTGAAATAGGAATTTCCCAAGCACAGGTGTCAAGAATTGAGAAAAATGCACTTAAAGGCATAAAGCAAGGTGTATCTGTTTAGAAAGAAAACGCATTTTTACAATGCGTTTTCTTGTTTTTTGTTGACAAGGTTAAAGTAGTTTGGTATAATTTTTAGAAAATATTATTTAAAGGTTTTAGGAGTAAAATGTATAAAATAGCATCTAAAAAAACTTTGAATCCTACCGTAACCGAAATGCAAATTTATGCACCGCTCGTTGCTAAAAAAGCAAAGGCGGGGCAATTTATCATTTTAAGGGTAGATGAAGATGGGGAAAGAATCCCTTTAACTATTGCAGGCTATAACAGAGAAAACGGAACAGTAAAAATCATTTTCCAAATTGTTGGCTCAACAACAGAAAAGTTGTCTCATAAAAACGAAGGTGATTACATTGCCGATTTCGTAGGTCCACTTGGCAAAGCAACCGAAACGGAAAACATTAAAAGTGTTTGCATTATCGGTGGTGGCGTTGGTTGTGCTATCGCGCTTCCCGTGGCAGAAGAATTTAAGGCACTTGGCGCAGAAGTAACATCTATAATTGGTTTTAGAAATAAAGACCTTTTAATTTTAGAAGATGAATTCTCTGCTTGTTCTGATGAACTTATCGTTATGACTGACGATGGCTCTTATAAAAGGGCAGGCAACGTAACAATGCCTTTAAAAGAAATGTTAGAAGCAGGCAAAAAATTCGATATGATTATTGCAATTGGTCCACTTGTAATGATGAAATTCGTTTCTCTTGCAGCAAAACCTTTTGGTGTTCCATTAACAGTTTCTATGAACCCTGTAATGGTAGACGGCACGGGTATGTGTGGCGGTTGCAGAATAAGTTTAGTTAAAGATGGCGTGAGAACAATTAAGTTCGCTTGTGTAGACGGCCCAGACTTTAACGGATATGAAGTTGATTTCGACGAAGCAATTTCTCGTTCAAGGGCTTATTTCGATTTTGAAAGAAAGGCTCACGAAAAAACTTGTAATCTTTTTAAGGGGGTAAACTAATATGGCAATAATTCCAAAGAAGAACGAAATGCCTGTTCAAGACCCAATATTAAGAGCAGGTAATTTTAAAGAAGTTGCTTTAGGATATTCTAAAGAAGTAGCGGTAAACGAAGCAAGCCGTTGCATAAATTGTAAAAACAAACCTTGCGTAAGCGGTTGCCCTGTTAAAATTGATATTCCATCTTTTATTTCCAAGGTAAAAGAAGGGGATTTTGAAGGTGCTTATGCAATTATTTCTAAAGATTCATCTCTTCCTGCAGTATGCGGAAGGGTTTGCCCACAAGAAAGCCAATGCGAAAGCAAATGTACTTTAGGTGTTAAATTCGAACCTGTTGCAATTGGTAGGTTAGAACGTTTTGTTGCAGATTATCACAATGCAAACGACAATGGTGAAGTTGCAAAAATTGAAAGCAACGGCGTTAAGGTCGCAGTTGTTGGTTCTGGCCCTTCTGGTCTTACAGCCGCAGGCGACTTAGCAAAACTTGGCTATGAAGTAACCGTTTTCGAAGCTTTACATACCGCAGGTGGCGTTTTAGTTTATGGTATTCCAGAATTTAGGTTGCCAAAAAGCATTGTTGCTAAAGAAGTAGATGGTCTTAAAAAGTTAGGCGTTAAGGTAGAAACAAACGTTGTAGTTGGTAAAACCTTAACTATAGAAGAACTTTTTGAAGAAGGCTTTAAGGCAGTATTTATTGGTTCTGGTGCAGGTCTTCCTAAATTTATGAACATAGAAGGCGAAACACTTAAAAACGTTTACTCTGCAAACGAATACTTAACCAGAATAAACCTTATGAAGGCTTATTTACAAGATGGCACAACCCCTGTTTACAGGGCTAAAAAACTTGCAGTTATCGGTGGCGGAAACGTTGCAATGGATGCAGCTCGTTCTGCAAAACGCCTTGGGGCAGACGTTACTATAATTTATAGAAGAACGGAAAAAGAACTCCCTGCAAGGTTAGAAGAAATTCACCACGCAAAAGAAGAAGGCATTAAGTTCGAATTCCTTACTTCTCCTGTAAGAATTTTAAACGATGGAAATGGTGCAGTTGGCGGAATAGTTTGCGAAAAAATGAAACTATCAGAACCAGATGAATCTGGCAGAGCAAGACCTATAAGAATTGAAAACAGCGAATACGAAATAGACGTAGATGCAGTTGTTATGGCTTTAGGAACTTCTCCAAACCCACTTATAAAAGACACAACTAAAGGTTTAGAAGTTAACCGCCATGGTGGAATAATTGTTTGCGAAGAAACAGGCAAAACGTCTTTAAACGGCGTTTATGCCGGTGGCGATGCCGTAACCGGTGCAGCAACGGTAATTCTTGCAATGGGTGCAGGCAAAACCGCAGCAAAATCAATTGACGAATATTTAAAAAACAACTAACTTTTAAAAAGTTAAAAAAACATCCCAATGTTTAGATTGGGATGTTTTTTAATTTAAAAAATTTAATATTCTTTTCTTCCTAACAAATAATCTATGCTTACGGAAAATAAGTCTGCAATTTTAATAAGCATATCAAAATCGCACTCCCTTTTTCCGTTTTCCCAATAAGAAATTAGCCTTACCGAAACGTTTAACGTCTCTGCAAGTTTTGCTCTTGATAGATTATTTTCCTTTCTTAAAGCACATAATTGCTCAAAAAATTTATTGTTCATACTAATATTATAGAACAAACCGTTCCAATTTATTTGACACGGAACAAAATGTTCCATATAATAAGTATATGCTAAATTTTTGGAAGGTGTTTTATGCAAAGGATGAAACGAGTTATTGTAATGTTGTTGGTCGTATTAAGTATTTTATCTTGTTCTTTATTTGTTGGTTGCAATAATAGCGATGGACAAAACGGAAACGCTAACAACGGAAGTAGTCAGGCTAATCAAAGTAGTCAAGTTTACACTAAACTAAAGAACTACATTGTTAGAAATGGAGAATATGATAGTGTAGATAGAAATTATTGTCTTTTTTTCGACATTGAAAATGGCGAAAGTTTTGCGTATATGACAGGGGCTTATTATTATATTGACGATGGAGAGATATCTCTTACTTTATACGTTGATAATGACGCAACTTATCATTACATAACATTAGATATTCTTAAAATTAACGGGGTATACACGTGGTCCTATTTAGACG
>JAGBSS010000056.1 GCA_017631725.1 Clostridia bacterium
ATAACGCACAATAGTATTATGATATTTAACAGACAAACGGATGATGAATTTTTTAGAATTGCCCTTGGCATTTTTAAAGATAAAGCAGTTATAACAAAATCCGTTAAACAAGTTAATAAAAAAAGGTAGAATTAACTTTTTAATATCATTAAAGGCACGCTATTTAGCGTGCCTTTACCTTTTAACCCTTTTTAAATTCTTTGCCTGTTATTAAATAATCTATAGAAACGTTAAAATATTTAGATAAAGCAACCAGAAATTCTAACGGAGGTTGCCTTTTCCCGTTTTCGTAATAAGAAAGGGACTCTCTTGAAATATTAAGGTCAATGGCAACTTTTTGTTGCGTAAGCCTTTTTTGTTTTCTTATCAATTTTAACCCTATCATAAAAACACCTAAAATCTCTTGACTTAATTGTAACAATTTGTTATAAATAATATGTAACTATTTGTTACAATATATACCCTAAGGAGAAGAAATTATATGTATTGCTCAAAATGTGGGGCTAAATTAGAAGATGGGTTTGTGTTTTGCTCTAATTGCGGAAACAAGGTGGCTGTAGATTCAAATAATGACGTAAATTATACTGGTAGTTCGCCTAATTATTCCGCACCACAAAATCAACAAAGTACGGTAGGCGAAAGCAAAGCTGGTATCGGTGTTTTAATGGCATTATTTTTAGGAATAATCGGCTTGATAATAGGCGTTCTTATTTATCCTTATAGAACGGAAGCAAGACGAACCTTTGTTAAAGGTTTTTGGATTACATACGCAGTGGTCCTTTCCATTGGAGCAATGAGTTTATTAGGCGTTTTTGCAACGGCGGGTTGTTTATTAGTCTGATATTATTACTAAAAGTTTAAAAACTTAATAAAAGCAAATAATAAAAGGTGACTTTTGTCGCCTTTTTATTTTTTTAAATATCTTGCTAAATTTATGGTAATATGTTAAAATAAAAAGGTGGAAAGATTTATTTGTATAGATATTGGCGATAAGCGTATCGGTATTGCGGTGTCTGACCCGTTTAATACCTATGCGTTGCCTGTAAAAACTTATTTTAGAAAAAATTTAAGGTTAGATTTAGCGGCTATTGTAGACCTTGCAAGGGAAAAATGTGCAACGGCTATAGTTTGTGGCAGACCGGTTAATTTTGATGGAACTGAAAGTATTCAGACCAAAAAGGCAGATTTTTTTATTGAAAAAATAAAAGAAAACTTTAACGGCAACGTTTTTACGGTAGATGAAAGGCTTACCACGGTAGAAGCAGAAGAAGTTTTAATTGATTTGGGCAAAAGCAGACAAGAGCGTAAACAGGTTATAGATGCACTTGCTGCTGCTAATATTTTAGAAGGTTTTTTAAACGAAAAAAATTTTAAGGAGAAAAGAAATATGTGTGACAACGAAAAGAAATGCACTTGTGGGTGTGAAGAAGAAGGTTGCGATTGCGAAAAAGAAACTTGCAACTGCTCTAGCGATTGCGACTGCGGTTGCCAAGAAGGTGAAGAATGCACTTGTGGTAGCCAATACGAAGATGAAGAACCAATTGTTCTTACCACCGACGATGGAAAAAAATATAAAGTATTTTATTTAGGAACGGTAGAACTTGATAAAAGGGCGTTTGTTGCGTTTGAACCTGCAGAAGAAATAGAAGGCATTTCAGAAGATGAAATGATTATATTTGAACTTAAAGAAGGCGAAGGCGAAAACGATGAACTTTTACCTATAGAAGACGACGACTTGTTAGATAAAGTTTATCAAGAATTTTTAAATGCAATGGCAGAAGAAGACTAATCTTTTAACCAAACTATGAAAATTAGGGGAAATTTAATAATTTCCCTTATTTTTTGCGTTAAAACGGTATAAAATTGTTGCTTTAGTTTTCTTGTTGTGCTACAATATACAAGCAAAAATTCGCACCTTGCGGTCTTAACGCTTTTCGTGCCTTTAAAAATCTTTCAATTAAGGGTGTAAGCGTAAAAATAAAAAGCCGTGGGGGAGGGAAAACGGAGGAATTTATTATGGCAGTTATTACAATGAAACAACTCCTTGAAATAGGGGTACACTTTGGTCACCAAACAAGACGTTGGAATCCAAAAATGAAAAAGTACATCTATGGTGAAAGAAACGGTATTCATATTATCAACCTTGAACAAACGGTTGAACTTATTGAAAACGACGTTTATCCTTTCGTTGTAGACCAAGTAAAACAAGGCAAAAGCGTTTTATTTGTAGGTACTAAAAAACAAGCTCAAGAAGCAATTAAAGAAGAAGCAGAACGTTGCGGAATGTTCTACGTAAATTCTCGTTGGCTTGGCGGTATGCTTACCAACTTTAAAACTATTCGTTCCAGAGTTGAAAGATTAAACAAATTAAACAACATGGAAAAAATGGGTGAATTTGAACTTCTTCCTAAAAAAGAAGTTGCTGCATTAAAGGGCGAAAGAGACAAGTTAGAAGAAAACCTTGGCGGTATTAAAGAAATGAGAACGCTTCCTGGCGTTATGTTCATAGTTGACCCAGACAACGAAGATATCGCTGTATTAGAAGCAAAGAAACTTAACATTCCAATTGTTGCTATTACCGATACCAACTGCGATCCAGACGTTGTTGATCACATTATTCCTGGTAACGACGATGCTATTAGAGCAGTTAAACTTATTGCTTCTGTTATTGCAGATGCTGTTATCGAAGCAAATCAAGGCGAACAAATGGAAGCTGCTGCAGAAGAAGTTGCAGAAGTTGAAGAAATTAAAGAATAATTAAAGGGAGAATATAATATATGTTTACAGGTAGTGACGTTATCGCACTCCGCCAAAAAACAGGCGCAGGCGTATTAGATTGTAAAAAAGCATTAACCGAAACCAACGGCGATATGGAAAAAGCTGTTGACTATTTAAGAGAAAAAGGTATTGCTACTGCTGCTAAAAAAGCATCTAGAATTGCTGCAGAAGGTATTGTTTTTGCTAAAGTAGAAGGCAACACCGGTGTTTTAGTAGAAGTTAACTGCGAAACTGACTTCGTTGCTAAAGGCGACCAATACAAAGAATTCGTTGCAGACGTTGCAGATTACGTTTTAGCAAACGACGTTGCTGATATCGATGCATTAGTTGCTGCTAAAAACGATGATACCATTGCAGTAACCGCTAAAATTGGTGAAAAAATTTCTATTCGTCGTTTTGCAAAATACACAACAGAAGGCTCTGTAGAAGCATATATTCACATGGGTGGTAAAGTTGGTGTTTTAGTTGAAATCGAAGGTTGTTCTTGCCCAATAGCACACGAACTCGCTCACGACGTTGCATTACAAATTGCTGCTGCTAAACCTTTATATTTAAACCCAGAAGAAGTTCCAGCAGAAGTTATTGAAAAAGAAAAAGAAATTTTACTTGCTCAAATTAGCAACGATCCTAAACTTGCTTCTAAACCAGATGCTGTTAAAGTTAAAATGGTAGAAGGCAAAATTAGCAAGTACTACGATGAAAACTGCTTATTAAAACAAAGCTTTATTAAAGACCCATCTTTAACCATTGAAAAGGTTGTTGCAGACTGTGGCAAGAAAATGGGTAAAGAAGTTTGTGTTAAACGTTTCACACGTTTCGAAATGGGCGAAGGTTTAGAAAAGAAAACTAACGACTTTGCTGCAGAAGTAGAAGCACAAATGAAAAAATAATTTTTAAATTAGTTTTTAAGCCGACTGAATTATCAGTCGGTTTTTTTTTATTTTCTTCTATTTTTCGCTATTGAAAAATTTTCTAAAATAGGCTATAATAACTTTGGTGTAAAAATGGAAAAACAAAGAACTTATTTTGTTATAGACATGAAGTCTTTTTTCGCATCGGTAGAGTGTGCGGAGCTTAATTTAGATGCTATGGAAGCAAGGCTTGTTGTTGCAGACGAGTCAAGAACGGACAAGACAATTTGCCTTGCCGTTTCGCCTGCTTTAAAAAAGCTTGGTGTTAAAAACAGATGCAGACTTTTTGAAATTCCTAAAAATTTAGATTTTATTATAGTTCCACCCCGTATGAAAAAGTATATTTCATATGCGGCGGAAATTTACGGAATTTATTTAAAATACATCTCTAAAGATGATATTCACGTTTATTCTATAGACGAGTGCATTATAGATGCTACGGACTATCTATCGTTGTACAAACTTTCGGCGGTGCATTTTGCAAAACTTTTAACAAAAGAAATTTTAGAAAAGGTTAAAATTCCCGCAAGCGTTGGCATTGGTACAAATATGTATTTAGCTAAAATTGCACTTGATATAACGGCAAAAAACTCTAAAGATAGAATTGGGTTTTTAGATGAAGAAAAGTTTAAAAAAGAACTTTGGCACCATAGGCCTTTAACCGATTTTTGGCAAATTAGCAAGGGTATTTCTTCTAGATTATCTCACTACGGTGTGTTTGATATGCAAGGCATCACCCAAATTAAAGAAGAAACCCTTTATAAAGAATTTGGCGTTAATGCAGAAATTATTATTGACCACGCGTATGGCAGAGAAAGTTGTTTAATGAGTGATATCAAGGCTTATAAAGGTAAATCTCACTCTATTTCTTCTTCGCAAATTTTGCCCTGTGGCTATTCTTTTAATAGCGCAAAGTTAATTTTAAAGGAAATGATTCAAGAAGGGTGTTATAGGCTATATCAAGAAAGTTGTGTGGCATCAAGGGTAAACGTTTTTATAGGCTACGATGGAGAGCAAACCTTAATTCACGGTGGAAAAACTTTTGGCGTAAACAGTTATTTAAATTCTACTATTTTACCTTTTGCGTTAGAAGTATATGATGAAATTGTAGATAAATTTAAGGCGGTTAGAAGGGTGGGGTTTTCCTTTTCTGGTTTACTGCCTGTAAAGTATGAAAATTACGACCTTTTCACAGACGTGAAAAAAGTAGAAAAAGAAAAAAGTTTAGTTAAATCGGTTATTGAAATTAAAGAAAAGTTTGGTAAAAATGCCATTTTAAAGGCAAGAGATTACGTTAAAGGTGCTACGGCAAAAGAAAGAAACGAGCAGGTTGGGGGACACAAAGGTGGAGAGAGTTAAAATGCCAAGAATTAACAGAGCGGCACAGTTTGCTCCGTTCGATGCCTTAAAGGGCTTGCAAGATGCCATTAAAATTAAAGAATACGAGCAAGAGAGAGCTTCTAAAGGAGAGATAACTGAAGAAAAGGCTGTAGAACTTTCTAAAAAACTTGTTTCTCTTGAAAAAAATCAGTTGGGAGAAGTGACTTATTTTTTCGATGGATATTACAAAAAAGAGAGCGGTAAAATAAAACTTTTTATAGAAAAAAGGATTATTTCCGTTAATAACGTAAAAATTTGTTTAGACGACGTTAGCGAAATTTCACTTTTTGAAAAATAATAGACCATTTAAAGACAAAAAAGAGTTTTTAGTATAGACAAAAGGACAAAAAAAGTATATAATAGTTAGGTTAAAACAATTTATTCTAAAGGAGAATATATGATAAAACCCGTTTATAAAAGAGTTATCATTAAACTTTCGGGAGAAGCACTTGCCGGCGAAAAAGGTTCTGGAATTGACAGCAAAGTTTTAGGCGAAGTGGTTGACCAGATTATTGAAATTAAAAATCTTGGTGTAGAAATTGGTATAGTTGTCGGGGCAGGTAACTTCTGGCGTGGTAGACAAGGTACGGATATGGATAGAACTACTGCAGACCATATGGGCATGCTTGCAACTCTTATGAACGCACTTGCTATTCAAGATGCTTGCGAACAAAAGGGTGCTCAAACAAGGGTGCAAGCCGCTTTAACAATTACAAGGGTGGCAGAGCCATATATTTTAAGAAAGGCTTTAAAACATTTTGAAGAAGGTAAAATTGTTATTTTTGCTTGCGGAACGGGCAATCCATATTTCACCACGGACACGGCGGCGGCTTTAAGGGCTGCAGAAATTGGGGCAGACGTTTTACTTCTTGCTAAAAACGTAGACGGAATTTACGATTCTGACCCTAAACAAAATAAAAACGCTAAAAAACTTGATAGGGTAAGTTATAAAGAGTATATTGAACGTGGTTTAAAGGCAATGGATACCACTGCAATAACAATGTGTATGGAAAACGAAGTTCCTGTTTTAGCATTTGGCCTTTTTGAAAAGAACGCACTTCTTCGTGCGGTATCTGGCGAAAACATTGGAACACTTATAAAATAAAGGAGAATTATTATGGCTATAGAAAACGAAAATTATGAAATGCTTACGTTAGACGTTATTGAAAGAACGGATAAAACCGTTTCCGTTTTAGGCTCTGAATATGCTGCTTTAAGGGCAGGCAGGGCTAATCCGCATATTTTAGATAAAATTTTAGTAGACTATTACGGAACACCAACCCCAATAAATCAAGTTGGCAACATTTCCGTTTCCGAAGGTAGATGTTTAGTTATTGCTCCTTGGGATGCAAGTATGCTTAAAATTATTGAAAAACAACTTTTAGTAGAAAACATTGGTATAACCCCTTCTAACGACGGTAAGGTTATAAGGTTAGTTTTCCCTGTTTTAACCGAAGAAAGAAGGCGCGAACTTGTTAGACAAGTTAAAAAACTTTGCGAAGATGCTAAAGTTTCTGTAAGAAACGTTCGTAGAGATGCAATGGACACCTTAAAGAAAATGAAAAACAACAAAGAACTCTCTGAAGATGAACACAAGAGTTGTGAAGACGAAATAGAAAAAATGATTTCTAAAATTGTAGATAAAATTGATTCTATGGGTGCAGAAAAAGAAAAGGACGTTATGTCTGTTTAATGCAAAAAGAAGTGGCATCTAAAATCCCAAAGCACGTGGGAATTATAATGGACGGCAATGGTAGGTGGGCGACCTTAAATGGTAAAGAAAGGTCGTTTGGACACGTTGTTGGTTCTCAAAACGTTGACAGGATAGTAACGCACGCATTTAAATCGGGCGTTACTACTCTTTCTCTTTACGCCTTTTCTTCTGAAAATTGGAATAGGCCTAAAAAGGAAGTAGATGCCCTTATGGATATTTTAACTGCATATTTTACAAACTTTTTATCTAATGCAGATTTAAAAGGTGTAAGGCTTATAGTTTCTGGCGATTTATCCGTTTTACCAAAACAATTAAAAGAGATTATATATTTTAATATGCAACAAACTATCTCTTTTAAAGACAAGGTTTTAAACATTGCCATAAACTATGGTGGCAGGCAAGAAATTGTTTATGCAGTAAAAAATCTTATTAAAGAGAATAGAGAAATTACAACGGAAAACATATCTTCTTTTTTATATACGGCAGAATTTGGAGAGCCCGATTTAATTATAAGAACGGGTGGTGAAAAGCGTATATCTAACTTTATGCTTTTTCAAGGTGCATATTCTGAACTTTATTTTACAGACGTTTTGTGGCCAGATTTTAACGGGGCAGAGTTTGATAAGGCTCTTTTAGATTATTCCAAAAGAAAAAGGCGCTTTGGCGTGTTAGGTGAAGAAAATGAAAATTAGAACGATATCAGGTGCGGTTTTCGCCGCTATTATAGTGGGATTTTTACTTTTAAGGCAGTTTGTAAACCCTATTTTATTTAACATTTTAATTTGTTTCTTCTCGGCAGTTGGTACTTTTGAAGTGGCAAGGGCGCTTAAACCAATATCTGTTAAAATTGCATATCCTTCGGCAATAGTTTTTGGAATTTTACTTGTTCCCGTTTACACTCTTTTCGATTGCGTTATCGTTAAAGGGTACGGCTACTTGGCATCTTTGTGTTTAGTTATGCTTTTTGTAGATATTATTGCTTTTGCATGCGATTTTAAAGTTGATAGTTTTAAGACCTCGTTTTTTAGTATTTTACCAATAATTTACCCTGCACTTTTAATTATATGTATGGCTAAATTAAATGGTTTAGATAACGGATTTATTGGTCTTGTTTTATTATTTGTTATTTCCCCGTTTACAGACGTTATGGCGTATTTTGTTGGCATGGCTTATAACAAAATTAAAAAGGGAAATGCAAAAAAACTCTGTCCAAAATTAAGCCCTAAAAAAACCTGGGCAGGTGCAATTGGTGGCACTATTGGTGGGGTTGTTGGTAGTATTTTAGTTTACTTAATATTTAAACCTAACGTTAATTTCTTTGCTCCTTGGCTACTTTTTGTAATAATGGGTTTTGTTGGTGCAATAATTAATCAGATAGGCGATTTAATTGAAAGTGCAATTAAAAGAAAGGTAGGCATAAAAGATATGGGCAAAATTATGCCGGGGCACGGCGGTGTTATGGACAGAATAGATGGAATTAGTTTTAACAGTGCCTTTATTCTTTTAGTTTTGGCGTTGGTGTAGTATGAAAAAAATTGCTTTAATTGGAAGTACAGGTTCTATCGGCACACAAGTTTTATCGGTGGTATCTAAACATCCGGACAAATTTAAAGTGATATCTATATCTGCAGGGGAAAATAAAGATTTGTTTTTAAAACAGGTTAAAGAATTTTCGCCTAAAGTTGCCACGCTTAAAAGCGAGATAGACGTTAGCCAATTTAACAATACGGAATTTTATTTTGGGAAAGATGCCTTTTTAAACGCAGTTATTTCAGAAGCAGATTTAGTTGTTGTTTCTTTAGTTGGATTTACAGGTTTAAAAGCAGTTATAAAAGCCATAGAACTTAAAAAAGACGTTGCACTTGCAAACAAGGAAAGTTTAGTTTTAGGTGGCAAGTTAGTGACAAGTCTTGCAAAACAACAAGGTGTTAAAATTTTGCCAATAGATAGCGAGCATTCTGCAGTTTGGCAAGCCCTTAATTTTGATTTTAATGCAAACTTTAAAAAAATAATTTTAACGGCATCTGGCGGTGCTTTGCGTGATTGGGATTTAAATTCTTTAAAAAATGCAAGGGCTAAAGATGCGCTTAATCACCCGAATTGGGTAATGGGTAAAAAAATAACGGTAGATTGCGCCACGTTAGTAAATAAAGCATTTGAAGTTGTAGAAGCAAAATGGCTTTTTAATGCAAGTTTTGAAAATATAGAAGTTGTCCTTCATTTTGAAAGCATAATTCACTCTATGGTAGAATTTAACGATGGTGCGGTTATGGCACAACTTTCCTCGCCAAATATGGAACTTCCTATTTCGCTTGCCCTTTCTTATCCTAATAGAATTGAAACCAACGTGACTCCGTTAAATTTTGTTGCGTTAGGAAGTTTAACCTTTAACGACGTTGATAATGAGAGATATCCTTGTTTTAAAACTGCAGTAGAAGCGGCTAAAAAGGGAAAGGCTTATTCTGCGGTTTTAAACGGAGCAAATGAAAAAGCCGTAGAACTTTTTTTGAAAGATAAAATAACCTTTGGTCAAATTGAATACGCTTTGAAAAAAGCATTAGACAGTTTTACCGGTGGAGATGAAACGACTTACCAAGGATTAGAACTCGCTCAAAGTTTTGGCGAAAATATAGTATTGGAGACGTTTTAGTTAATGAACAATTTATTTTTAGCATCTTTTGCAAGCGTTATGACCACAGTTGGTTACGTTTTGGTTGCCATTTTAGTTTTACTTGTTATGATAACCGTGCACGAACTCGGGCACTATATTGCAGGTAAAATATTTAAGTTTAAAATAGAAGAATTTGCCATAGGCTTTGGCCCTAAAATTTTTAAAAAACAGAAAAAGAACGGCGAAATATTTTCTATAAGGCTTATTCCCCTTGGCGGATTTTGTTCTTTTGGGGGAGAAGATAAAGAAAGTGATGGGCCTAACGATTTTAATAATAAAAAACCTTGGCAAAGGATAATAGTTTTAGTTGCCGGTGCATTTATGAACTATTTGCTTTCGGTTATTATAATTTGTGCAACCTTTGGCGCCTACGGCAGAAACGCAATTTTAGTTAACGATATTGTTGAAGACCCCACTTATAGCACGGTTTCTTTAGTTGATGACGACGTTATTTTATCAATAAACGGCAAAAAAACTTATCTTTTAACCGATTTAATGGGCACGTTAGAAGGAAAGGAAAAGGACGAACTTGTCACCATTTCCGTTTTAAGAGATAAAAAGGTTCAGTCTGTTCAGGTTGCTTTAAGAGAAGATGCAATTTTTAAAAATCTTGAGGACGTAGAAGGGCTTTCTAGCGTTTTAGGCACTGCAAAAATAGAAGGAAAGCAAAACTATTCTTTTTACACCACGGGTGTTAAACTTGGGTTTTTTAGAACAATTGGGGAAAGTTTTTCTTATTCTGGCAAACTTGCAACAACGGTGTTTAGTATTATTGGGCAAATTTTCTCGGGCAAAATTGGTCTATCTTCTATGGGGGGAACGGTCACGACCATTTCGGTTACGGTACAGGGCTTGCAAACGGGTGGGCTTTGGTTCTTGCTTAATATAACTTCTTTAATAGGTGTAAATTTAGCACTATTTAATCTTTTGCCAATTCCCGCTTTAGATGGCTCGAGAGTAGTGTTTACCATAATTGAGTGGATAAGAAGAAAACCTTTAAACAGAAAGGTAGAAGGGGTTATCCACACAGTTGGCTTTGTTCTATTACTTCTGTTTGCCATTTTGGTAGACGTTCAGCAATGTTTTTAGAGTATAA
>JAGBSS010000057.1 GCA_017631725.1 Clostridia bacterium
TATTTTAGATAAAATACTTTTTGCCGTGGTGAAAGAAGATAAATATCTTATATCATCAAAATATTCTTTAAACTGCTTTAGTTTACAAGATAAATCATCGTTAGCGTTTTCTATATAAAATTTAAAGCATTTATAAAACCCTTCAGGCCTAGATAACTGCTTTTCGTTTTTATTAAATAAAGAGATTTTTGCTAACTCTTCATCTGTCAAAAGTCCTATTGGACTTTTTAAAACGGCAACTAAAGGTATGTCTTGAGAAAAGCAAGAAATAAGTTCTAAAACAGATAAAAGAATTTTAATTTCTTTATATGCAGTTATATCTTCTTTTGCCGTAGAAACAACGGGTATGCCGTGGGCAGAAAGTTCTGCAATAACGTTAGAAACAAATTCTCCCCCACGATTTCTCGTTAAAACAGCAATATCACTATAAGTGACAGGCTTAAAAGTTTTTTCTTTAAAATCGTAATATTCGTTTAAAATTTCTTGGTCTATAATTTTTTTAATCATTGCCCCCGTTGCAGAAAAAGTTTCTTCTTGCGATTTAGAATATTCTTCTAAAACGTCGTAAATTCTTGGAGTTTCAAACTCTTTTTCCTTTTTTTCCGTGGGAATTAAAATAAATTCCGCCCTTCCATCTTTTCCTTCTGGATAAACACCGCCGGCAGTTAATTCTGCATTGCCAGAATAATTAAACCCGTAAACTTCCCCTTCCATACAATAGTTGAAAACTTGGTTTACCATATCTATAACCTTTTTGCTAGAACGGAAGTTATAGTTAAGGGAAATTGCCTGTCCTTCTACCTTTTGCATAGTGTTATATTTTTCTTCAAAAAAGTCTGACCTGCACCCACGGAATCCGTAAATGCTTTGTTTAACGTCGCCAACCATAAAAAGATTATCTCTTGAAATTTGTTGGGCAAGTTTTTCTTGAACGTCGTTTACGTCTTGATATTCATCTATGCAAATGTAATCGTAAGAATTTTTAATTTCTTCACGAATTTCCTGATTTTCTAAAACCTTTAAAGTAAAATGCTCTAAATCGTTAAAATCTAAAAGGTTTTCTTCTCTTTTTAAATTAGAATAAATTTTTCTAATATCTCTAACAAAACCGGTTATAACTTGTGCGTGAATATATAAAGTGTGTAATTTTTCACTTTCTTCTTGGTCAAAACAGGTTTCTCTCACACCTTCTTTGGCAATTTTTAAGAAATCGTCTTTTAAACTTAAAAGTTCTTTTCTATATTCGCCAGCATCCCCTTTGGGGTTGTATTTAGGTGCTAAAATTCTAAAAGATTTCCTTTCACTTAAAGGTGTAAGGCTTAAAAATTGGTCTATTTCCTTTAAAACTTCTTGACTATATTCTACTAATAAAGGCTCGTTTAATTCTTCTAATTTTTTTTGTAAATTTAAAATATTTTGCTTTATTACGCTTGCAGAATTATTATATTCTTGTTTTTGCCTTTCTAAGAGATTTAAATAATACTCTTGAGAATACTTATTAACAGATTTTTCTAAAATTTCTTCTGGGTTTGCGTGCCCTTGAGCAAAATCGTATAATTCTATTAAAAGTTCTTTTAAAATGGCATCGCTTCTCTTTTTTAAATGGCGTTTTATAACCATTAAAACGTTTGCATCTTTTTCTTTATACGCCTTTGACAAAACGGAATCTACCGCTTGACATAAAAGTGTAAAAGCACGGTCTTCTGCTGCGATTTTAAAGTCTGGACTAACGCCTGCAACGTAAAAATATCTCTTAAGAGTTTTAGAACAAAAAGTATGTATTGTAGAAATATCCGAAGTAAAAACACCATCTATTTGTTCAACTAAACGTTGGTCTTTGCTCTCTTTATATTCTTTTAAAAGTTCTTCGTATAACTTTCTTTTCATATCTGCCGCAGCAGACTCGGTAAAAGTGGTTGCCAAAATTCTGTCAACCGACGTTTTATTTTCTGCAATTAAACGAACAAGCCTGTTTATCATAACAAAAGTCTTTCCGCTACCTGCAGATGCGGAAATTATTAAATTGCCATTTTCGTGCGAAATACATTGGCGTTGTTCTGGCTTTAAATTTAAAGAATTTATTCTACTTGACATTTTTAGCCCCTTTAACAGATTCTAAAATAACGTTTGTGTCCACTTCTTTAACCTTTCTTTCAAAAAGATTATTTTCGCATATAGCCGTGTATGGACAATATTCGCAACTTTTTTCTAATGGTGAAGAAACTATAACCCCTTGCGAAATTCGCTCCATTGCCTTTTCCGAAATTGTTTTTGCATAGGAAATATACGCAGAAAGTTCTTCTTCGGAAAAAGCACCTAAAAGTTCTTCCCCTTTAATGGTGACAGGTACAACGTCTGACCTGTTAAACTCTTTAAATGCTAAATCTTGGGCAATAATTGTTTCTTTGCTTGCAAGTGTTTTGCCAATCATAGAATTTTTATTAGGTTTTTCGTTGTCGTAATTAGATTGATCTACAGGCTGATAATAAACGCCTGCAAGTTTTAGTTCCCCCGCCGCTAAAGCGTATAAAAATAGTTGCAATTTTCTACCTATAAACAACTCCTTTTCTTCAATTGAAGGAGTTCCCGTTTTATAGTCGATAATTCTAACGTAATCTTGATATTTATCTATTCTATCTACCTTGCCAACAAGTTTTGCGTTATTTCCAATTTCAAAATTAAACCCTGCTTCTGTTTTAAAAGGCTTAAATAATGAATTGTCTATATCGCTTTTAACTTTATAGCAAAAACCTTTAACTTCTGATATTATGCTTGCAAGTTTAAAATCTAAACTTTCATCTTGGCTTAAAAAGTCGTAATTTTTAACCTTTTTAATTTCTTCTATAATTTTTTCAACAAGCGTATCACTATCTTGTTTATTATTTACTTGACAAGTTTTGTCAATAAACACTTCTTTAACGTATTTGTCTAAAACGTTATGCTCAAACGTACCAATAAAAAGGCTATCCACTTGCCCCTGTTTTCTTGGTTCTAAACCAAGCCCTTTAGATAAAAAGGCTCTGTATGGGCAAGCATAAAATTCTTCTATAACGGTTGGAGAAGACTGATTAAACGCAATAATTTCTTTATTATCGTTTAAAGCAATTTTAACTTCTCTCTCACTTGCCCTTTCAATATCGTTAAAATTAAAGGTATCTTTATTTGCCTTATAAAAGGTTGCGGGAATAGTAAAATCATCTTCAACTCCATCTACAAAGTTAGACGTGCTTTTTGCAAAGGTAAGTAGCCCCTGATTAAAAGAATAATACCCATCTAAATTAAAATGGCATTGACTATCAAAAAGCGCTTCCGCATTAAAAATTATACGGCTTTTTTCACAAAAATCGCCACTTAAATTGGTTGTTGGGCAACTTAAATACAACTCTAAATCAAACGCGGATAAAGCCATTGCCGTTTCTTCTTTAGCACGTTTGTTAACGTGCCTTATTTTAGGCTCTATAATAACCCCACCGCTTAAAAGTTTGTTTATGTCCGAATCGGTTAAAAGGGCCACGTCTTCTTTAATGGTTGGAACGTTAGAATTTAAATTAGGAGCAAATAAATATTTAGCATTAAGCAAAGAAGTGTTTTTATAAAGCCCTACAAAAACGGCATCGTAATATTGTGGAATAACTGAAAGTTCGCCTGCAAGCACGCCACTTAAAAATATGTCTTTAGTTTCTTTTACCGAAAGGTTTTCCCCTTTTAAGATAAACTGCATATCTTGTAAAAGTTTTAAGACAAAATCGTAAACCTGCTCGTTTACAGCACACTCTATTTTTGCCCCTTTTTCAGAAAGCATCTTTGCGTGAAGAGTTAATTTTTCCTTTACGTTTAATTTTTCTATTAACCCTAAAATAGAAAAATTCTCAAAATATTTTACTGCGTTAACTCTAACTTCTTCAGGAACGGCAATTTCACTTTCATCACCATAGATAAAAGGAGAATTAAATCTTGAAAAGTTTACGTTGTATTTTAAAACGTAATTTTCAAAAGCATCGGCTTTTTCCCTGTCTAAAGTGACAAGCGGATTTTTAACAAAGGTTAAAAAAGCATCTCTTTCAAGATTTTTTTGTACCGACGTTAAATATGAAATTACCAATTTAACTAAAGGGTGAGAAATAACTTGCTTTTTCTCATCAATAAAAAACGGAATTTCTAACCTTGTGAAAATTTCTTTAATAATTTCCGAATATTCTTCTAAAGAACTTAAGCAGATTGTAAAATCTAAATACCTTGCGTTGTTTTCTAATATCTTTTGCTTAATTTTTTCTGCAATAAACTCTATTTCTTGATATGGAGAACTTGGACTAAAAATTTTAACCTTGTCCGTTTTAAACTTTTCTTCTTTTATAACAAGGTTAAACGTTTCCTTTAAAATCAATTTAGATTCGGCATTGCCGTTAGATGCATACTCTTTTTTAACAACGTTAATGCCTAAATCTTTGGCTATTTCCATAAACGAAATAGAAGTTTCGTTTAAATAAACAGAACTATCTCCCCCAGATAAAATGGCTGTGACGCTTTTTGCTTTTTTTAATAATACCTTTACAATAGACCTTGCTTGCGCCGTCCAAGAAGAATAGCCAACCAAGTACACGTCTGTATTTTCTAAACTTTGGTCGTTTTCTAAAAGTTCAGGCAAAAGGGATAGTAAAGAGCCTTGGTCAAACAGTCCCTTTTCTTGTAAAAACTTTTCATAGCCAGAAAAAACAGTGGCAATATCAATAATTTTATTTTTTAAAACGCCCGTTAAGTTTTTAGATGCGTTTATTAAGTCGCTTGGTGTAACCTTGGCACTTTTTAACTGAATTATAAGTTCGTATAAAGTAGGTGCAAGCATATTTTTGCTTGGCGATAAAGAAATAAGGTTGCTGTATGATAAAACGTATTTAACCGCCATTGCACTACCTTCTTTAGAAAGGCTTTCGTTTTTAGTGCCAAATTTTTTTAGATATTTGCCAAAAGAATAAACGTCTGTATTAAAAGTACCTTTAAAGATAGAGCAAATTACGCTTTCTGCCATTAAAGATGCCTTTTCTTCACAAAATACCAAATTTCTTCCGGAAATAGAGTTAACTTTACCCTTTAGTTCGTTAATTAAACAAGGGAAAGCATCTGCATAACGTTCAGTTTTAATAATGGTTGTAAAAGTATTCATATTTTAATTATACCACATATATTTCAAATTTAAAGTTCTTTTGCATATGATTGACAAAAAATTTTATTTATGCTATATTACCTTGGAAAAGGATAATGTTATGAAAAAGAAAATTTTATTAATTTTATTAGCAATTTGTATGCTTGCAACTGCAACCGGTTGTAGTTGCACAGGCACGGTAAGTTTAGATTTTTCTTCTGGTTGGAACGAAAGTGTTCAAATTGGTTATAGCGAAACATTAACTTACAAAGGCATTTATAACCCAAGTTATTCTGATTTAGAGTTTTCTTACGCTAAAAGTGACAAATTAACAGATGACGTTGTAGTTTTAAATAATCAAACTTACACAAACGCTACCTACGTTGTTAAGACAGAAGTTGTGCCAAAAAATTCTTTCAACCTTGCACAAAGCGACATTTTAGATACTTATAATGGCACTTATTTAATTAAGGTAAGCACAACCTTCTCTGTAGACGTTAATTTCATTTTAAATAAAACTCAAACGGTTACCGCTAAAGATACTTCTAATTCAGTTGTTTACTTGTGCCAAAACACCGATGCTTTTGCTCCAATTTACTCTAAAGCGGAAAGTAAGTCTACCATTTTAACGGTAAGCAACAATTACGCAAGCACCGCTTTAAGCCAAACCTATAGCGAGTTTACTTACAACCTTAAAAAATATACGGCAAAAACTTCTGCTTATTTAGATGGCGAGTTAACTTTAGAAACGGAAAAAACCTATAAATATACCCAAGGCGAAATTATAGATAACAATGCATTATTGTTTGTTTTAAGAAATGTAGAATTACCTGTAGAGAATTCTCGCTCCTTTAAAATTCCAGCCCTTGCCTTTAGAGGCAAAACAAAAAATGCAGGGGTAAAAAGTTTAGCCGAAAAAGAAATTCCACTTGCTTTTGGCATTAACGGGGCAGACGTTAACGTAAAAACCAACTGCTATCAAATTGGTTTTTCTGGAACACAATCTGGCATTTCTAAACTTTGCTATTACCAAACCGAACAAGCCAAAAATGCAGATAACAGCACGGCTATTTTAGACCGTAATTATTTAATAAGGTTTATCGAAATTTTACCTGTTTATGGCGATTATGGTATGCAAGGCTCACTTGTGTTTAACCTTTCTAACATAGCATAAAACTAAACGAAAAATTAAAAAAGCACCGAAAGGTGCTTTTATTTTATCCTTTAGTTAAGACACGTTTTGTCATATTTGAAAAAACAAATAAAAAAACGGCGAAAATTTTCGCCGTTTTTTTATCTAAATTTTAATACATTCCGCCGGCTGGCATTTGTGGTGGTTCTGGTTCTTTAATGTCTGCAACAACTGCTTCGGTTGTTAAGAACACACCTGCAACGCTTGATGCGTTTTCTAATGCAGAACGTGTAACCTTGGTTGGGTCTATAATACCACATTCTACCATATCAACGTATTCGTTCTTTAATGCGTTAAAACCATAGTTTGGTTTGTTAGATTTTAAAATTTCGTTTAAAATTACCGCACCATCTAACCCTGCGTTAGATGCAATTTGGCGAAGTGGATAAGAAACTGCACGAAGTATAATTTCTGCACCTGTCTTTTCATCGCCACTTAAACTATCTGCAAAAGCCTTAATTGCAGGAATTGTAGAAATAAGTGCAACGCCACCACCAGGGACAATACCTTCTGCAACTGCCGCTTTAGTTGCGTTTAATGCATCTTCTATTCTTAATTTCTTTTCCTTCATTTCAACTTCGGTTGCTGCACCAACGTTAATTACTGCAACGCCACCTGCAAGTTTTGCTAAACGTTCTTGTAATTTTTCTCTATCATAGTCAGAAGTGGTTTCTGCTATTTGTGCTTTAATTGCAACCTTTCTTGCTTCTATTTGTTTAGCATCGCCTGCACCACCAACAATGGTCGTATTATCTTTATCAACTTTAACAGAACTTGCCCTACCAAGCATATTCATTGTCACGTCTTTAAACTCATAACCAAGTTCAGAAGAAACAACCGTACCACCTGTTAAAATAGCAATATCTTCAAGCATAGCCTTTCTTCTATCACCAAAGCCAGGGGCTTTTACTGCAACGCAGTTAAACACACCTTTAAGTTTGTTTACAACAAGTGCTGCTAAAGCATCGCCTTCAACTTCTTCTGCAATAATTAAAAGCCTTAAACCTTGTTGAGCAATAGGTTCAATTACAGGTAAAATTTCTTGTATAGAAGAAATCTTTTTGTCGGTAATTAAAATTACAGGAGATTCTAAAACTGCTTCCATTTTGTCGGTGTTAGTCACCATATACGCAGATGCATAACCCCTGTCAAATTGCATACCTTCTACGGTAGAAAGTTCCGTTTTCATAGTTTTAGATTCTTCTATTGTAATAACGCCGTCTTTACCAACCTTTTCCATAGCATCGGAAATAAGTGCGCCAACAGCATCGTCCCCTGCGGAAATAGATGCAACTTGGCTTATTGCGTTTTTTTCGGTTACAGGTTTAGAAATTTTTCTTAACGCATCTACTGCAACTGCAACTGCACCAGAAATACCCTTTTTAAGAATAATTGGGTTTGCGCCTGCCGCAACGTTTTTTAAACCTTCGTTAATAATTGCTTGCGCTAAAATTACCGCCGTGGTTGTGCCGTCACCCGCTACGTCGTTAGTTTTGGTAGATACTTCTTTAACAAGTGATGCACCCATATTTTCAAACGCATTTTCAAGTTCTATTTCTTTTGCAATGGTAACACCATCGTTAGTAATAAGCGGTGCGCCGAATTTTCTATCTAATACAACGTTTCTGCCTTTTGGGCCTAAAGTTATTTTAACGGTATCTGCAAGAGTGTCTACACCCTTTTTTAAAGCCTTTCTTGCTTCTTCGCCTTGTAATAATTGTTTAGCCATAATTATCTCCTATTCTACTATTGCTAATATATCGCTTTGACGGATAATAGTAAGTTCTTTTCCGTCTAATTTAAATTCAGAGCCTGCGTATTTAGAATAAAGAATTTTGTCGCCTACTTTAACTTGCATTACAACTTCTTTACCGTCTACCATTCCGCCAGGACCTACTGAAATAACCCTTGCCATCTGTTGCTTTTCTTGTGATGCAGATGGAAGAATAAATCCACTTTTTGTCGTTTCGGTGTTTTCGATGCTTTCTACTACCACTCTGTCAAATAAAGGTTTTACGTTCATTTTTTTCTCCTTAAAATTAGCACTCTAATCATTAAACTGCTAAAATATATTATACACGCATAAATTTTATTGTCAACTTAAACTGACACATAATTTGCAATTTTTTTGTCGATTAATTTTTATTTATAATTAGTTTGTTTTATTGGTTCACAAGTGACGTTTATACCAAGTTTTTTAAAGGTTTTTTGGTCCACGTGTGATAAAACAACGGTGGAGTGAAGTTCTGCACCCTTTAATTTATCTAATTGGTCCATTGCCTTTTTTGCCGTTGGGTTAGTTGCTGCACAAACGGCTAACGAAATTAAAACTTCATCTGTATGAAGCCTTGGGTTTACACTTCCCATATGGTTTACTTTTAATTGTTGAATTGGCTCTATAAGTGTAGAAGAAATTAAATCTATACTATCATCTATACCGCCAAGAACCTTTAATGCGTTAAGTAAAACAGATGCCGCCGCCCCTAATAAATTACCAGTTTTACCCGTTACGATAATGCCACCATCTAATTCCATAGCGCAACAGGGTGTTCCCGTTATTTCTTGTTTTAAAAGGGCTTTTTTAACCACAGGTCTGTCGTTTATGGTTATTTGCATTTTTCTCATTAAAATTTCTATTTTAGAAACGACTTCTTTAGAAACTAAACCCTTTCTATTATCGTAAATAGCAGCATAATAACGGCGAATTATTTCTTGCTTTGCAGCGTCTATACAAACCTTGCTATCTATAATGCAGTTGCCCGCCATATTAACGCCCATATCCGTTGGAGAGTTGTATGGCGACTTATCCATTATTTTATTTAACATTGCAGAAAGAACAGGGAAAATTTCCACGTCTCTATTATAATTTACTGCCGTTTCACCATAATAATCTAAATGGAATGGGTCTATCATATTCATATCGTCTAAATCTGCGGTTGCAGATTCGTACGCAACGTTTACAGGATGATTAAGTGGTAAGTTCCAAACGGGGAAGGTTTCGTATTTAGCATAGCCTGCTTTTACACCCCTTTTGTATTCGTGGTAAAGTTGAGATAAGCAGGTTGCCATTTTCCCACTACCTGGGCCGGGTGCAGTGACAACTACAAGTGGGCGAGTGGTCACAACGTATTCGTTTTTGCCATACCCTTCATCGCTAACAATTTTATCTACTTCAGATGGGTAGCCATCTATATGATAGTGCTTGTAAACTTTAATTCCAAGCATTTCCAAACGTTTTCTAAACGTTTCCGTTGCACCTTTATCAGAATATCTGGTTAACACAACCGAACCAACGTAAAATCCGTTAGCCCTGAAAATTTCTATAAGCCTTAAAACGTCTTGATCGTAAGTTATACCAAGGTCAGACCTGTATTTGTTCTTTTCTATATCTTTAGAAGAAATTACAAGCAAAATTTCTGCTTTGTCCTTTAATTTGGTAAGCATTTTCATTTTGCTGTCTGGTAAAAAACCCGGAAGCACACGAGAAGCGTGGAAATCATCAAAAAGTTTGCCACCAAATTCCAAGTAGAGTTTATCGCCAAACATTTCTACCCTTTCAAGTATTTTTGCCGATTGCATTTCAAGATATTTTACGTTGTCAAAACCTATTTTACTCATCTTTTTGTAAAAAACTACTTAAGTAGCCCTGCCTCCACTAATTTCTGTATAAAAGCCTTTGCATCTCTTAACGCAATTTCCTCGGTTATTTGACCAGAATATTCACTTAAAAGAGCATTTTTAAATTGTATTTCATCTACGTTTTCTTTTGCTAAATTAAATAAAAGCGCACCCGTACTGTTTAAAGTTATCATACCGTTAAAGTTTTTAGCAGCAGCACCTACCGCCACAACAACGTATTTTTCGCCAATTTGTCTTAAAATAAAACCTTCTTTAAGTTTCATAATCTTCCCCCACCATGCCTTTAAAAGAAACCTTTGCAGATTCTGGGTCTATATTGCACTTTAGTAAATAAAGTCCAGATTCTTTAACAATTGCATCTATAAGGTCTAAAAGTTTAAACATATCTTCTGCATTACTTGGGCGCACCGTTTGTTCTAATAAAACGGGTATTGCCTTTTCAGCATTAATTTTTTCTATACTATTTTGCTCGCCCCTTGTTAAAACGCAAATGGCTTTTAAAGGAGCATAATCGTTAACGCCAATGTGATGCTTGCCGTTCCAAGGCGAACCAAACAAATAAAACTTGCCGTTAATTCTTCTAATTATTGGCTTATCATCGTTTATAATAACCGCTTTGTCGCCTAAAAGCCTTTTCCAATAAGATGCGTGCGTTGACTTTCCCGTGCCACTTGGCGCTGTAAATAAATATGCGTTTCCGTTATATTTAACCGAACTGCAATGAAAAAGCATGCCTTGATATTGGCTTAAAAGTTTAGAACTAAAAATTCTGCTTAACGCAAGTGTTTCTAAATAAGATTCGGGGTAATCTTCTGGGTAGCAAGCAGATTTTTCACGTTCTATGTCAGACTTTTCAATTTTAATTATAAATTCAGGCTCTTCTGCCCCCGCATAAATAAAATCGCTACAAAACCTTTTGCAATCTGCATATATGGGGTGAACCCCAAACACAACGTCTGCTATTTTAAGTTTAAACATTACCCTTTTACCCTATCTTTAATATACAAACTATTTTACCAAGAATCCATCTTTTTGTCAATACGAATTAACTTTTCCTTTTTAAATATTTGCTCTTTTTATTCTTTATTTTTAACTATGTTAAAAGTCAACTAAAACTTGCAATTACTTTGCCAATGCTATATAATAGAAATATGAAGTTTTTAAAAAGGTTAATAGTTTTTTTAATATCAATAGTTTTGGTAGTTTTTAATTTATCTTGTGGGGCAAACTACTCGCAAATTAATTTTACCTGTTTTGAAACGGGTATTAATATCGTCGTTGACAAAACTATCTCTAAAACCACCGAAACGGAAATAAAAAATTATTTGTTTAATTTAGAAGAAGAATCTTCTGTTAACCTTTCCACTTCTTTAATAAGTCAATATAACAACTTAGCCGTAAATTCAACCCCAAATTTATCTAACGAGTTAAAGGAAATTTTAGGTGTTTGCAAAAAGGTTTATTCTTTAACTAACGGCGGGTTTGACCCAACAATTTTCCCACTTGTTAAACTTTGGCAGTTTAACGCAGGCACTTATAAAAACCCTAATTTTATTCCACCGACCATAGAGCAAATTGTAAACGCTTTATCTAACGTTGGTTTTGATAAGATACAAGACCTTACCTACGTAAAAAATTCTATGGTGGAAATAGA
>JAGBSS010000058.1 GCA_017631725.1 Clostridia bacterium
AAAGAGGTAATTATGCAAAAATATAACAACGTTTTTATATTAGACCATCCTTTAATAAGGCATAAACTTGCCATAATAAGAGATAAAAATACGGACACCAAGCAGTTTAGAGAAATTATTAAAGAACTTGCCACTTTAATGGCTTATGAAAGCTTTAAAGACGTTCCTACCCAAGAAATAGAAGTAGAAACCCCGCTTGAAATTACAAAGCAAACGGTTGTTAAAGAAAATTCTATAGCAATTGTTCCAATTTTAAGGGCAGGGCTTGGAATGGTAGATGGCATATTGGCTCTTTTCCCTGCAGCAAAGGTTGGGCATATTGGTTTATATCGTGATGAAGAAACTTTAGAACCACACGAATATTATTGCAAACTCCCTTCTAATATAGAAGATAAAGTTGTAATGGTTGTAGACCCAATGCTTGCAACGGGTGGTAGCGCTGTAGATGCTATTTCAATGCTTAAAAAACGTGGTTGCAAACGCATTAAACTTATGAGTATTATTGCAGCACCCGTTGGTGTTGAAAAGGTTGCAAAAGCACACCCAGACGTAGAGATTTTCGTTTCTACATTAGACCGTTGCTTAAACGACAAGGGTTATATTCTCCCCGGTCTTGGCGACGCAGGTGATAGAATTTTTGGAACTAAATAGTTTTAATAAAAATATAAAGGTCGGTTATCCGACCTTTTATTTTTGGCTATTTACAGTCACGGTTATTTCGTAATCTAAAAGTTTTGCAGGATTTTCTTTATAATTAGAGTAAAAAGAGTTATGGTACTTGTAAATTCTATCATCTAATTTTAAAACGTCGCACTCTGTATTACTTGAAACGTTTAAAGGTTTTTCTATATCCTTTTTTAAATTAATTTCTGCTTGCTCTTTTACTTTTTTAGGAAGGACAGTATAATCACTATAAGAGCCATTATAAGTTTTATCATCGGTATCACTAATTTTGCAGTAAACGTTAAGGTTAACGTAAAGTTTTAACTTTCCGTTATCCTTTTTAATTTTTATACTTCTACTATTTCTTAAAATTCGAAGCATATAGTTGGTTGTTTCTCCATTGTTTTCAATTCCAACGCTAATTGCTGTTTCTACGGCATCTGCAGTGATTAAATTAAAGGCAAGAGTTTGCTCTTTTTCTAAAATTCCAACTAAAACTCCATTTTTAAAAAGAGCAGTTTTTGTTGCATCAAAAATGGTTTCTCCTTTATTGTTTGTAGAATTTCCACTTGTAGATTCACTATTAGAAGAAGTAGTTTTATTGCCTGACGTTTCTCCCGAACTTGTCTTTTCATCGTCTTCTTTGGCAAGTTTTACGCTAATATACGGCATATAACTAGAAGAATTTCGGCCGTAATAGTTAACTGCAAAGTCCTTGATGTTAACGGTGGCAATATTTTTGTCAAAGCCGGGGTCTTTTAAAATTATTTTTTGTATTGCAAAAGAAGAAATATTATCCATTGGCGTGGCTTTTTCTAAAAGGGTGTATGCTTTTTCTTCAGAAAAAACTACAACGGCAGAATCTTGCACTCTTAAAGTTTTTACAAAGTAATCTAAAACCTTTATAACGTTTTCGCTTTTAAAATTATTTCCTAAAATAATTAAATTACAAAAAGCAAGTTTTGGATACCATCCCGTTGCATTTTCAATATCCTTTAATGCCTCTCCAACGGTTTTGCCTTTACCGGAAATTACAGCCTTTTGATTTTCCGTGTTGGTATCGGTTGCTTCTGGAACGGCAACCTGAACTGTTGCCAAATAATCTTCGTTGCTTTTATCAATTGCAATAGCGGTAATAATGGCAGTTTTTTCTACGTTTATAAGTTTAAAATCGTTGCTTAAAAATAAAAGAACGGTAATTAAAAATATTAATAAAAAAATTTTAGAGCGAAAGACTTTCACTTTTTTCTCCTTTATTCATAAAAATAGTTAAGCAAGGCAAAACGTTGCCAAATATTAAAAATATAATGCCACCATAACTTATTATAAATCGTTCTACAGAACGGAAATATTCCCCAAAAATTCTTAAGGCTAAAAATATTAGTAAAACGACAATTAAAGCAAAAACCCATCTATTTTGGCTTTTAAATATATGCGCTAAAATATCCGTTGCAAAATAAAGTGGCAATGCCAAAGAAATAATGCTTGTAGTTAAAAGCAGAATAATTCCAACGTAATCGAATCTTCCTATAGAGTTTATAACCGAAGTATATTTAGAAGTTTCAGTTAGGGCAAAACGTTGTTTATACGCAATGCTTGTAAATACGCAATAAAAGACAACTACAAACACCAAAGTCATAAAGCACGATAATAGATAAGATAGCGGTATTTTATAATTTTTGCCCCTTTCAACCTTAAATTTGCCAATAAAAAAGGCTAAATACACCACGTCGCCATACCAATTAAGTCCTGCATAAGAGCCCTGTAATATCTTTGTCGCTCCATTTTTACCAATTGGATAAACGGCGGTTAAATCTGCGTTGGAAATAGAAAGAGAAAAAAGCAAAACGTAGCCAATAACGGTGAAAATCCACATTATATCTGCACATCTCCCTAAAACTCTTATCTTTTTAATACATAAGTAAAAGGCAACCACTAAAAAGGGAGTAAAGTATAAAATATTAGGCACGGTTTCGTATAAGGTCACTTCTACGTACGTTTTTTGTTCTGATATAGGTAAAAAACTTTTTAATAAAAAGTAAATAACGTATAAAAATAGAATAATTTTGCTTAGAGTTTTACCAAAGTTCTTTTCTAAAAGTTGGTAAAAGGTCATATTGGTTTTTGTGCAAGTTATGGTTAAAATTACAACCGTAACAAGGTCTATAAAAATGTTTAAAAGTGCAGAAATCCAAATATCTTGCCCGCTAACTCTTGATACAATGCTTGGCATAGAAAATAGTTTTGTCACAGGTACAAAAGCAATAAAGAATAGGCAAATTTGCCTTATTTTTAATTGATTATTTTCAGTCATCATCACCCCTTAAACGCTTATGATTTGCGTTTTAATTGAAAGAGGCCTGTATTTTTGCTCTATTAAAAAGCCTTTATACACGCTATCTTTAAGGTCTTTAGTAATAAGTGGAGAAAAAGGTGCAAACACGGGCGAGCCGTAGTTTTCAAAGGAAACTAAGTAAATGATAAGCACCACGCCGGAAAGTATCAAACCATATCCACCTAAAGCACCTGCAACCGTTAAAAAAATAAGCCTTATAACAGAAGAAGTTTGTTCAAGTTCTGGAACGGTATACAAACATATTCCTGAAAAAGCAACAATCATTAAAACGGGGGCGGATATAATTCCCGCGTTAACGGCAGTCTCTCCAAGCACCAAACCACCAACAATAGAAACGACCATACCCACGTATTTAGGCATTCTAACTGCCGCTTCGTTTAAAATTTCGAAAATTAAAAGAGTGAACAGCATTTCCGAACTTGGAGAAAGGGGAATACCCTTAATGCTATTAACTATAGTAAGCAAAAAACTTAAAGGAATAAGTTGTAAATGAAAAAGTTCCGCCGCCACAAAATATGCCGGCAAAAATATAGAAATAACAACGGAAATAAGCCGAAGAGTTCTTGCAAAGGTTGCACTATAACTGGAACTATAGTAATCGCTTGGGCTTTGAAAATCTTCTATTAAAAGATAGGGTACGGTAAGAGCAATGGGAGAGCCGTCTACAAAAATAGCAACTCTACCTTCTAAAATTTTTGCAGCCAAAATATCAGGCTTTTCCGTGTTTCCCACTTGCTTAAAAAGAGAGGTTTTATGTTCGCCCAAAAATTTAGAAAGATAAGAAGAATCTAAAATAGCATCAATTTTAATTTCAGAAAGTTTTTTCTTTAACTTTTTAACTAAATTTTTGTCTGCAATGCCGTTAATGTAGCAAATGGCAACGGGAGTATTGGAAAACTTACCCACATTTATAAATTCAAAGCGTAATTTATGCGATTTTATACGCCTTCTCATTAAACTTACGTTAACGGGCAGGCTTTCTACAAAACCTTCTCTAGGTCCTTTTATAACGGTAGAAGTGGGTGGCTCTGCAATAGAGCGCCTTTCAAATTTTCGAAGTCCAAATAAAAAGCAAACGTTTAATCCATCAATAAATAGTGCGGCACAACCTTGAGTTATTTCTAAAATAACGTCTTTTAGGTTTTTGGCAGATAATTTTTCGGGCGAATAAACTTCATTTAAAACATCTTGTTCGCTAACCTTTTGCAATGTTTTTAGTGGTTTTATAACTTGCTCTCCTAAAAGGTTAACGTCTATTAAGTCGGCAATAAAAACAAGTACACCCTTTTTATTTCCTACTAAAACAGAAGAAAATCTAACGTCTTCAGAATTAAACGTTTGCATTAAGTAATTTTTGTTTTTTTCTAAACTTTTAAAAACGTTCATACGTTTATTATCTTTTATGTAAAGAATTTTATACAAAAATTAAATAATAACATTAAACTTGTTGACATTTCAACAAGTTGGTAATATAATAAC
>JAGBSS010000059.1 GCA_017631725.1 Clostridia bacterium
AGAATCTACGTTGGGACTTGGTGTAAACTTTTCCCTTGGCACTCTTTTTATAATTTTAGCCGAACCCCTTAAATTTATGGCTACAGTTATTGCACCATAAAGAGAAGAACCTTCTTTAGATGCAAGCCTTTCTGCCACTTCTTCTTGCACCATAATAACCATCTTTTTAACTTTTGTAGATTTCTCTAAAAACTCTAAAATAATGGGGGTTGTTATATAATAAGGGAGATTTGCAACTAAATAATACCCTTTAGATAGTTTTTTATCAATTTCAGAAACACCATCTTTTAAAACGTCTTTAAAAACCAACTCAACGTTAGAATAATCTTCTAACACTTCACTTAAAATTGGTTTAAGTTTTAAATCTATTTCGTATCCTAAAACGCTTTTACATTTTTTCGCCAACGCCTTTGTTAAAGCACCTGCACCAACGCCAATTTCTAAAACTTGGTCGTTTTCCGCTACCCCAGATTCTTGAACAATTTCATCAAGCAAAATATTATCGGTCAAAAAGTTTTGACCGAAATTTTTTTTAAAGGAAAACCCGTGTGAAGTTAGTAAGTTTTTTAAATTCTTTTCCATAGTAACAATGAATAATTTTTTTACTTAAGCACAAACTATTGTTGTAAAGAGAAATCTTTACTAATGGTTTTACCAAAGATAAAGAAAAAAGTCGGATTATTTCGGCTTTTTTCTATTTTAGTTTATAAAATAACCTTTCGGCATTTTCTTTTATAATCTCTTCAAGTTTTTGCTGTTCTATATTTTTAATTGTAGCAAGTTCTCTTAAAATAAATGGTATATTTCTCGGCCCGTTAACCGTACCTCTAAAGGGGTGTGGACTTAAATAAGGGCTATCAGTTTCTGTTAAAATTCTATCAACAGGCAAAAATTCCGCCACTTCTTTTACGGATTTTGCATTTTTAAATGTAACTGTGCCTGCAAAAGAAAAATAAAGCCCTAAATCTAATAAAATTTTTGCTGTTTCTACACTACCGGAATAGCAATGCATAACACCGCCAAAAGATAAATATTGCTTGTTTTCTTTTAAAATATCTACCGTGTCTTTAAAAGCATCTCTACTATGAATAGAAATGGGCATTTCTAACCTGTTTGCAAGTTTTATTTGCGAAACAAATGCGTTTATTTGGCTTTCTCTATCATAACCTTCGTAATGATAGTCTAGCCCAATTTCCCCAACTGCGACACATTTTGGATTTTTAGAAACTTCTTTAATAATATTTTCTATTTCTAGTGAATACTCACTTGAATATTCTGGATGAATACCTGCACCAAAATATACTTCTTTAAAGCTATTCGCAAGGCCTAAACAAGAATAAATAGACTCTTTATCGCAAGCCATATTTATAATTTTATTAACGCCAACGTTTTTAGCACATTCTATTTCAAATGCTTTATCTATAATTTTGCTATCGTCTAAATGGCAATGGGTATCAATCATTAAAAGATTAAACTCCCATCTTCAATATCGTTTTCAGGTGATAAAAACGCAAGGTTGCCTTGGCTGTTTTCAGCACATAAAATCATACCTTGGCTTTCTATTCCACAAAGTTTAACAGGCTTTAAGTTTGTTATCATTGTAAGTTTTTTGCCAATTAAATATTCAGGTGAATATTTTAAAGCAATACCACTTACAACCGTTCTCGTTTCTTCGCCAAGTTTAACGGTAAGTTTTAAAAGTTTTTTGCTTTTTTCCACCTTTTCGCAAGCAATAACTTTTGCAATTTGAAGCTGAATTTTAGCAAAATCGTCTATAGAAATAAGTTCTTTCTTTTCTATTTCCAAAGCCTTTTCTTCTTTTTTATCTTGTACTTTTTCTTTTCTCTCTTCTATCATTGCGTTTACCTTTTCCATAACCTTTTCTCCATCTAATCTTGCAAATAAAATTTCTGGAGAATCGGTAACTTTAATGCTTTCATGTAAGCCAAATTTATTAAGACTATCAAAATCTCTTAAATTTACACCAAGCATTTTTGCAACTTTTTCACAAGAATCGTTAAGGAAAGGTGCTAAAAGAGACGTTGCAATTATAATACTTTCTAAAAGATTATATAAAACCGTTTGCAACCTATCTTTTTTGCTTTCATCTTTTGCTAAAGCCCAAGGCATTGTTTCATCTATATATTTATTAGCCCTGCGGAATAAAGCAAATATTTCAGCAATTGCATCGGAAACTTTAAACTCGTTCATTTTTTGAACAACCTTATCACGAACGGAAATTGCAAGTTCTTTCAACTCTAAATCTACAGGTTCTTCTACGGAAAGATTTTTAACAACGCCACCAAAATATTTATTAGTCATTGCAATTGTTCTAGAAACCAAGTTTCCGTAAACGTTTGCTAAATCGCTGTTAATTGTTTCTATAACACTTTCCCAAGAAATAAGACCATCATTATCTTGTGGCATTGCAGTTAAAACGTAATATCTAACGGCATCTCTACCAAAGAAATTAACTAAATCATCTGCATACATTACATTTCCTTTAGATTTACTCATTTTACCGCCGTCTTGCAAAAGCCAGCCGTGTCCGTAAACCTTTTTAGGCAATGGGATATCTAAAGCCATTAAAAATATTGGCCAATAAATTGTATGGAATCTTATAATATCTTTACCGATAATATGAACGTCTGCCGGCCAAAGTTTGTTGTATAGTTCTGAATTTTCCCCATCGGCATCATAACCAATACCGGTGATATAGTTTGTTAGAGCATCTAACCAAACGTAAACAACGTGTTTTGCATCAAAGTCTACAGGCACACCCCATTTAAAAGTGCTTCTTGAAACACATAAATCTTGAAGCCCCGGTTTTAAAAAGTTGTTTACCATTTCATTTTTTCTTGAAATTGGAAGAATAAACTCTGGATGCTCATTATAATACTCTAAAAGCCTGTCTGCATACTTGCTCATTTTAAAGAAATATGCTTCTTCTTTAGACTTAACAACTTCTCTACCACAGTCTGGACATTTACCATCTACAAGTTGACTTTCCGTCCAAAAAGATTCACAAGGGGTGCAATACCAACCTTCGTAAGATCCTTTATAAATATCACCTTTTTCATATAACTTTTTAAATATTTTTTGAACTTGTTTTTCGTGATAATCGTCAGTTGTTCTAATAAATTTATCGTAAGAAACACCAACTAAATCCCATATGTCTTTTATTTCTCCAGCTATTTTATCAACATATTCTTTTGGAGAAATGCCTGCCTCTTCTGCAAGTTGTTGTATTTTTTGACCATGTTCATCTGTTCCTG
>JAGBSS010000060.1 GCA_017631725.1 Clostridia bacterium
AACCGAACAGGCGATGGTTATTGCTCGTATTTCAGGCGAAACGGATAATAACTTTGCCGTAACACAACTTTATTTACCTACCATTAAAGATATGGGAAATAAGGGCGTAGTTTTAGACAGGGCAGATTTTTACTACCAAAAATATTTAGAAAGTTCTTTCTATCAAACGGGCGATATTTTAGGCTTTATCGATAAAATAGAAACAATTAACTACACTACCCCTGGTGAAGAAAAACACTTTAAGGTGGAAAGAGTGGGTGTATCGTACACCGTAGAAAACAACTCTACTTGGATAAGTGTTTCTTATTCAGATGAAAATAAAAGCGCAGTAGCTCCAAAAACTAAAATTTTAGTTGCAGCTTTAGACCAAGAATTGGCAGTTAAAGATAGTGCGCTAGAAGATAAATACACCTTCCTTTCAATTTTAATAGTTCCATGGGGAAATACGGGCGTTGTTTCTAATATGAGTTATAATAAAACTGTAATAGTTTGTTTATTAGTTGGAATTATCGTTGGTATTGGAATAACCTATTTATTATCTATTTTATATAGAACTTTAAAGACAGAAGAAGAATTAGAAGAAATAACGGGCATAAACAACTTTGCCTTAATAAGACTTGAAAAGGGGGGAGAACATGGAAAATAAATTAAATCGTGAAAAATCTTTTACACTTTTAAAAATTCTCTACACCCATATAGTTTTAGTAATTATAATCACAATTATTGGTGGTGTAATTGGTACAACTCTTGGCTTTTTAAAGGACAAACCAATTTATACGGCAAGGACAAGTATGATTATGAAGGCATCTATTTATTCGTCTTCTAATCCAACACCAGCTGTAGACGTTAACACAACGGGTAACTATTTTGATACTATAACTGAAATTATAGATGCTCCAGATACTATTCAAAAGGCAAGAAGCATAAGTGGTGATAGAGAAATTTCTCGTTCAAAGGTAAGTGTCACCAACAACGATGGAAGCCTTGTATTTAACATTTCTTATAAGGCAACATCTGTAGAAAAAGCCAAATCTAGGTTAAGCGACTTAATAACGGCAACGAAACAACTTATTGCTGAAAAAGACTTACCTGTAAAAGACATTAAACTTATAGACCTTCAAAACGATTATTATATTACAAGCACTACGGGCCTTGCTAAATACATTGTAGTAGGTATTTTATTGGGTGGAATTGTCGGAATTTCAACTGCAGTTTTAATATATATAACCGATAACAAAATTCACTCTTCTGAAGAGTTAGAAGAATTAACAGACAGTTCGGTTATTGCATATATAACTAAAGAAATACCAGAAGAAGACTAAAAGAAAAACCACCGAGTTAGGGCGTTCCTATAAGGGAATTTTAATTTATTACAAAAGTGTAGCCCACTATACTTCGCTTTAAGGCGAAATATGGTGGGCTTTTCTTTATCCACAAAATCTTAAAATAAAAAAGTTATATTTTTAGCCGTGTGGCTAAAAGTTATATGCAAGAAAACTCTTGCGTTAGATTGCGACTTTTAGTCGCAGTTATATTAAATAAATCCACAACTCGCCAAAGGCGAATATAACTGCCGTAAGGCAATCTCACTCGTCATTAGACGAATATCACAAATCCGTAAGGATTTATTTAGTTGCCGAATCCCTTGTAGGGACTCGGCTTATCGGTGGTTTTTTTAATCTAAAAGTTCTGAATCTTTTTCAAACTTGTCGAAAAGGTTATATCTTTCTGGGTGAATTAAAGATGTAAACATCATTTCTCTAACGTTGGGTATTTTTTCCGCTATACAAGAAATAATATTTTTAATTTCTGCGCGTTTTGTAGCCGTGTCTGCAGGGCACTTGCTTTTTGCAACGGGCAATGTTTTAGAGTATGATTTAACGTCTTGCTCGGTAACGAAAATTAGCGGGCGAATAACGGTTAAATCTTGTCTATCTAAATAACTTTTTGGTGCAAAAGTGGAAAGCCTTCCTTCGTAGAAAAAAGATAAAAGCATTGTTTCAACTAAATCGTTAGAGTGATGCCCTAAGGCAACCTTATTGCAACCTAAACTTTTTGCTTTTGCATTTAGTGCGCCCTTTCTCATTTTAGAACATAGCGCACAAGGATTGGTTTCTTTTCTAACGTCAAAAACAATTTTGCCAATTTCTGTTTCTTCTACGTAATATTCTACGTTAAGTTCATTGCAAAACTCTCTTATAGCGGTAAAATCTTGTTTTTGCCCTGTAAAAGATAAATCCACGGTAATTGCAACAAGTTCAAATTTTTGTGGCGAAAAACGGCGGAATTCGGCAAGCAGTTTTAAAAGTGTTAAACTGTCCTTTCCGCCCGAAATGCCAACGGCAATTTTATCGCCGTTTTTTATAAGTTTGTATTTTTCAATTCCTTTTCTCATTAAAGAGAGCATTTTTTGTGTTGTCATAAATTTTTTATCTTGCATTTTTTGTTTACATACATTATACTAATAAGTAATGGATTTTTCAACAAGTTTTTATAAAAAGGGGTAAAAAAATGGATGGGGTTATTTTATGGATTGCTAATTTAGTTGGCAATAATGCGTTAGCAACGACAATTATGTCGGTTATTCCCCTAATAGAATTAAAGGGCGGAATAATTTTTGCACGTTCATTTTTTGGTTTTTTTGCGGCGTTTGGGCTTGCATACCTTGGCTCTACCTTAGTATTTTTCCCCGTTTATTTTTTATTAAAGCCAATTTTAAATGGTTTAAAAAAGACAAAGTTTTTTAATAAAGTTGCCATAAAAATAGAAAACTTTTTTATTGAAAGGGCAAACAAAGCAAAGGTTAAGGCAGGCGAAAGCAATAAAAAGGCAAAAAGCGAAAAATTTTTAAAACAACTTTCCGTTTTTATTTTTGTTGCCATTCCACTCCCTATGACAGGTGTTTGGACGGGTACGGCAATAGCAGTATTTTTAGGTTTAAGTTTTAAAGATGCGATTTTGCCCGTTATTTTAGGAAACTTGGTAGCTGGTACAATAATCTCCCTTTTAGCACAATTATTTATTTCCATTTGGAGTATAAAAATTTTAGATTACGTTTTATGGGCACTTTTTGTAATTGCAGTTATAGTATTGGTTATAACTATTATAAGTTTATTTAAAAATAAGAAAAAAAGAGAGGAAAAGTAATGAATTTATTCTCTCTTTTGTTTCGCCGTAAGAAAAGAGAATATAAAATAGGGTTGGCGCTTGGTTCAGGTGGGGCAAAGGGTTTTGCAACACTTGGGGCGCTTTCTGCTTTTGAAGAGAACGGAATTACCTTTGACGTTATTGGTGGCACGAGTATTGGTAGCATTATAGGTGCGTTTTATGCAGATGGCTATTCTTGTTCTAACATACTTGATATTTTAAAAAGGGTAGATTTTTCAGAAATTACCAATCTTTTTATGATTGGTATGGATACTTCTAAATTAAAAGAAGTTATAGATAGAAATATTGGCTATAAAAATATAGAAGAATTAAAAAAACCATTTTTAGCCGTTGCAACGGAGTTAGATTCGGGAGAAGAAAAGGTTTTATATAAAGGTTCTGTTGGGCAGGCTTTGTCTGCATCAAGCAGTTATCCGCCATTTTTTAAACCCGTTATAATAGATGGCAAAAGGTATATAGACGGTGCGTTTGTAAACTCCGTTCCAGCAGATAGGGTAATTGAACTTGGTGCAGATTACGTTGTTGGCGTTGATTTGTCTGACCATAACCCAGAAAAAAGTTTATTGGAAAAAATATTCCCTACATATAAAGGTAAAACGGACACACCTTGGGCTAAAGGGTACGAAAATTGCAACGTTATGATTCATCCCGATTTAAAGGGTTATAAAGCCATTTCCTTTAAAGATGGAGATGAAATGTTTGAGATTGGTTATAACGAAGCGCAAAAATACGTTAACGTTATTAAAAACGATATAGAAAAATTAAAAAAGGGAAAATATATAAGGTAAAAGTGAAAAACAAAAGAAAA
>JAGBSS010000061.1 GCA_017631725.1 Clostridia bacterium
GATATGCGTTATGGTGGTGAAAAGGCAAAAAAAGGCAATCTTGCGCTTTGGGCATATTACCTTGCGTTTACACATCCCGTTTCTAAAGAACGCATGGTGTTTAGGGTTCAACCACCTAAAGACGTTAATCCTTGGCAAAATTTTGACACGGAAAAATCGGTTACCGTAATAAAACCAGAATATTAAAATTAAAACCGCAGAAATGCGGTTTTTATATTAGTGTAATAAGTTTATAATACCCAAGACAAGTTAATAATAGCGGTGGAACAATGCTTGCATTGTTTTTAAGCACGGAAAAAGTAAAGTTAGAAAAAATAACGCCTAAAAACACGGCAACAGCGTGCGTTAGTGCAATTATAATGGGAATATAAAAGGCGTTTAAACCCATAAGTGCGAGAGAAAGGTTTGCAATTGCTCCGTCAATGCCCACGGCAAAAGAATTTATAACTGTAAAATAAAAAACGTTAGGTTGTTTTAAGACAATTTCTTCTTGTTTTTTAAAAAGGCTAAAAATTCCCGTGCCAATTAAAATTGCACCACCCAAATAGTTGGAAAATTCCACTAAAAGTGGAGTAATAAAAAAACTTAAATAATTAGTAAAAGAACACATTAAAAATACTATACTGCAAACGGTAAAAACCACACAATATTTATTTTTATTTACGAGTCCAAGAGAAAGTCCACAAAAAAAAGAATCTATGCTTACGGTAATAGAAGTTATCAAAAGGTAATACATAATTAAAGTCCCATAATAAATAATATTCTTCTAGTTAGAACATTTGTTAACTGTAAAATGGACAAAAACGCATAAAAGCATAAAATAATTGTAAAAAATGTGTAAACTTTAATAAAAGTGGATTGACAAGGGCTTGTTTTTCGTGTAAAATACTATAGAATACATATTTGTTTTTTAAGGAGCACCTTTTAAATGAGCAAGGCAAAATCCTACAAAATAATAACATTACTATTAGCGTGCCTTTTAAGTTTGGCTTGTTTTTTTGCTAGTATATCTTTTGTTAAGGTATCTGCAGATTCTTCAAGCGATTATTTTACCTTAAATGGTAGTGCAAGTGAAAAAATAGTTTTCGATGGAACTGCAGTTAGTGCAGAAGTTGTTGAAAAAGATACTTTAGCATTTAAAAATTCTTTAAGTGCATCTGACCTTACCTTAACCCTTTCCGGTTTAGATAAAGTTTCCGTGTTTACAGTTGCCGTACAAGCAGATTCCTTTGGTGTAGATGGCAATAAAGATGAAAACGGCGAATATCAAACATCTATTAAAAACAAACTTGTTATAGATGTAGAAAATGGCACAGCATCTTTAAATGGTGCAACGGGTGCAAGTTTTACTTTAGCAGGCGAAATGGAAATTGTTTTCTCTGTTGAAAACAACTACTTAACTGCAAAGGTAGAAGGCACTCAAGTTGACATTGAAAAAACCGATTATTATAAACTTAAAAGTATTGATAAAGTTCCTGCAGACGTAAGTTTTTATTTTGACACTTTAGTTGAAACGGCAAATGAAGAAACAGTTGCAAACTTTAAAATTATTTCCGTTGGTCAAAAAACAGGTGATAATGCATACACTCAAAACTTTGTGTTAGATGCAGATGGCAAATTAACACCTGCAAAAGCAAGGGTAAGTTTAGGCGATAATTTCTTTAACGGCACGGCAGATAGCGTAAACGTTATAAGTGGTTATCAATATAAACCAACAATAACCGTTCTTTCCGTTTTAGGTAAGGGCACAAACTCTTATCTTTTCGCAACGGGCGATAGTGCAAATAACAACATTGTTATTTCACAAAACAGCGTAACTTTTAAACTTTCTGTAGAAGATTATGAAAAAGATGCTTCAAAAACAATGAACTTTAACATTGTAGATAAAGAAGACAACGTAATTGAAGTTTATAACGTAAACGTAATTACCGATTCTGTTAAAGAAGGTAATGCACCTAAATACGTAAATGCAACCAGTGCTCAAGCAGAAATTGAAAGATTTAAAGATTTATTAAATGA
>JAGBSS010000004.1 GCA_017631725.1 Clostridia bacterium
AATGGTCCACTTATGCTTGCAGAATATCCAAGGTATAACTCTAAATTCAATTATTCTACAAGTGTAAAAGAAGTTGAGCCTGTTAAAGATATTATTAAAGCAATAAGAAACATTAAAGTTAAGGTTGGTGCTGCACCATCTAAAAAAGTGGCGCTATACGTTAAAACAGATAACAAAAAGGTAATTAAAAATGGTGAAATTTACATTTCTAAACTTGCTGGCGTATCTGAAATAACTTTAATTGACGACCCATCTTTAATAACGGAAAAAACCGTTTCTCAAGTTATGGACGGAATAGTTTTATATATTCCACTTGGCGACTTGGTAGATTTTGAAAAAGAACTTGCTCGTTTAAATCAAGAACTTTTACGTGTAGAAAACGAACTTAAACGTGCAAACGGAAAACTTTCTAATAATGGATTTTTAGATAAGGCGCCAAAATCACTTGTTGATGCAGAAAGGGCTAAATTAAATAAATACCTTGATATGAGAGAAAAATTGCAAAATCAAATTAAAGAAATTAACGGCTAAAATTAAAAACCCGCATATGCGGGTTTTTTCTTTATTTTTCTATAGTTTTTTATATTTTTCGCAATTAGTCCTTATTGACAAATAATACAAAATGTATTATAATTTAACAAAACATTTACAATATATATGGAGATGAATTAAAAATGGCTAAAAAGAACTTAGACTGGCAAAAAAGCATGCAACTTAAACTCGATTACAACAACATGATGGCTGATTATGTTGGTATAGAACAAGGCTTTACTGATCAAGATATCAATTCTAACAAAAAACTTGTTGATAAAGCTTGTAAAATTGTAAAAGAAAATCGTGGAAAGGGTATGATGTGTTGGACAGAACTTCCTTATAATCAAAAGGAAATTGTTGCAGACATTATATCAACCGCTAAAAATATTAAAAAGAAATTTGACAACTTTGTTGTTTTAGGTATTGGTGGCTCTGCATTAGGTCCTATTGCGGCATTTCAGGCACTTTGTCACCTTCGTCATAACGAGCTTCCAAAGAAAGTTAGAAAAGCACCAAAACTTTACGTAGAAGACAACGTAGATCCAGAAAGAATGGCTGCATTATTAGACGTTATCGATGTAGAAAAGACAATGTTTAACGTTATAACAAAAAGTGGTGCTACAAGCGAAACTATGGCTCAATATCTAATTATTATGGATATTTTGAAAAAGAAATTTGGCGAAAAGGCAAAAGATCACATAATTGCAACAACTTCTGAATTTAAAGGCAATTTAATTAAACTTGCAAAAGAAGAAGGCTTAAAAACTTTCTATATTCCAGATGGCGTTGGCGGAAGGTTCTCTGAACTTTGTCCTGTAGGCCTTTTAGCGGCTGCAGTTGTTGGTATTGACATTAAAGAACTTTTAGCCGGTGCTGCTTATATGGATAAATTATGTAAAATTAAAGACGTTAGAAAAAACCCTGCTTTAATTTCTGCACTTTTCCAATATTTAGCAATGCAAAGGGGTAAAAACATATCTGTTATGATGCCTTACGCAGATAGTTTAAAATATATTGCAGATTGGTATTGCCAACTTTGGGGGGAAAGTTTAGGTAAGGCTGTTGACAATAATGGAAACGAAGTGTTTGTAGGTCAAACTCCTGTAAAAGCACTTGGCGTTACCGATCAACACTCTCAAGTTCAATTATATAGAGAAGGGCCATTTGACAAGGTTATAACGATAATTGGTGTTGAAAACTTCCGTTCAACTGTTGAAATTCCTAATGGTTGCGAACAATTCCCAGACGTCTCCTTCCTTTCTGGTCACACAATGAACGAACTTATTAACACGGAAAGAGAAGCAACAGAATACGCTTTAACTACTGCAAAAAGGCTTAATCACACTATTTTAGTTCCAGAAGTTAACGCATTTACAGTTGGTCAACTTTTATTCTTCTTTGAAATGGAAACTGCTTTTGCAGGTGCAATGTTAAATATTGATACCTTTAACCAACCGGGCGTAGAAGGTGGCAAAAACGCAACTTATGCATTGTTTGGTAGAAAAGGCTACGAAAAAACTAAAGAAGAAATGGATAATGCTCCTAAAAAGAACGGAGATTATATTATTTAATGGCAAAAAAAGGTAAACCAAAAAAATCATCAGAAGATTTGCCCTTATACCTGTTTCATCAGGGGACAAATTATAGCGCTTACAATTATTTGGGGGCGCATTTTGTCTTTAAAAATAACGTTAAAGGCGTTGTGTTTAGAACGTGGGCTCCAAATGCAAAATCTGTTTCAGTTGTTGGAGATTTCAATAATTGGAAAGAAAATGCTAACGTTATGCAAAAAATTTCCGATGGTGGTGTTTTTGAAACCTTTATTGCAGGCTTAAAAAACTTTGATAATTATAAATTTGCTATTAAAAATAAAAAAACAATTTTAAAGGCAGACCCTTATGCTTTCCATAGCGAAACACCGCCAAAAACAGCATCTAAACTATATGATTTAGATTGTTTTACTTGGTCAGATGAAAAATATATCTCTTCTAAAACGGCTTTATATGATAAACCCGTAAATATTTACGAATTAAATTTTGCATCTTGGAAAAAGCATTCAAATGGAGACTATTATAGTTATAAAGACTACGCAAAAGAGCTTATTCCTTACGTTGTAGATATGGGCTATACTCATATTGAACTTATGCCAATATCAGAATATCCTTTCGATGGCTCTTGGGGGTATCAGGTGACGGGATTTTATGCCGTTTCTTCAAGGTTTGGCACACCAGAAGACTTTATGTTTTTTATTAACGAGTGCCATAATAATGGTATTGGTGTAATTGTTGACTGGGTGCCTGCGCATTTCCCTAAAGATGAGCACGGTCTTTTTGAATTTGATGGCACACCTTGTTATGAAAATCAAGGTTGGGACAGAAAGGAAAACAAAGGCTGGGGAACAAGACTTTTTGACCTTGGTAGAAACGAAGTTCAAAGTTTTTTAATTTCCAACGCCTTGTTTTTAATGCGTAAATTCCATATAGATGGCTTAAGGGTGGATGCAGTTTCTTGCATGCTATATTTAGATTATGGTAAGCAAGATGGAGAGTGGATTCCTAACCAAAATGGTGGCAATTATAATTTAGAATCCATTGCATTTTTAAAAAAGTTAAACACCATTATTTTTTCAGAATTTCCAAATGCACTTATGATAGCAGAAGAATCTACGGCATATCCTATGGTGACAGCACCTGTTTGTGATGGTGGACTTGGGTTTAATTTTAAATGGAATATGGGGTGGATGAACGATAGTTTGTCCTACATTAAAGAAGACCCTTATTTCCGCTCTTATAAACATAACAATTTAACTTTTCCACTTATGTATGCTTTTAATGAAAATTTTATTTTACCAATTTCTCACGATGAAGTTGTTCATGGAAAAAAATCTTTACTTGATAAAGCACCTGTAAGCATTGAAAACAAATTTGCCAACTATAGAACCTTTATGGCATATATGTTTTCTATGCCGGGTAAAAAGTTAAACTTTATGGGTAACGAGTTTGGTCAATTTAAGGAGTGGAACGAGTACGAAGGTTTAGAATTTTTTATGCTTAACTACCCAAATCATAAAAAATTAAAGAGTTTTAACGCGTATTTAAACAATTTATATAAAAATTCGCCTTGTCTTTACCAAATTGATGATAGTTGGCAAGGATTTGAGTGGATTTCTGCAGATGAAAAAGATAATAACGTTATTTCATTTATTAGAAAAGACAAACTTGGAAACGAACTTGTTGTATTAATTAATTTTTCAGGTAATTTTTATTCTAATTATAGGTTAGGTGTTTATAAAGGAGAATATAAAATAGTTTTATGCACGGATGATAAGAGATTTGGTGGGCAAGGCATAATTACAAATAAAAAATTAAAAGCAAGTAAAAAAACTGTCCACGGAAAAGATTATTCAATAAAGTTAAATTTACCACCGTTTTCTGCGGTGTATTTAAGCAAATTTATATAATATAAAGGGGAAAATTATGATTAGGAAAAAGAAATGTGTTGCTATGCTTTTGGCTGGCGGACAAGGTAGTAGGCTTTATGCTTTGACAAACAACATTGCAAAGCCTGCAGTTTCGTTTGGTGGAAAATATAGAATTATAGACTTTCCACTATCTAATTGCGTTAATTCTGGCATAGATACCGTTGGTGTTTTAACGCAATATCAACCACTTATTTTAAACGATTATATTGGAAACGGGCAACCTTGGGACCTTGATAGAAGTTTTGGTGGCGTTCATATTTTATCGCCATACCAAGCAAAAAATTCTTCTGATTGGTATAAGGGAACTGCAAATGCAATTTATCAAAATATTCATTTTATAAAACAATTTAATCCAGATTACGTTTTAGTTTTATCTGGCGACCATATTTATGAAATGAATTACTCTACAATGATAAACTATCACATTTTAAATAAGGCTGATTGCACTATTGCGGCAATACAAGTTCCAATTGAAGAAGCATCAAGGTTTGGTATTTTAAACACTAACGAAGATGGTTCTATTTATCAGTTTGAAGAAAAACCT
>JAGBSS010000062.1 GCA_017631725.1 Clostridia bacterium
TTAAATTATTAGAATTTATTTCAATACAAGTTATAATTTTTCTAGAATTATATTTTTCACATAAACTATTAATTTTGTCGAAAATATCCTTAGAATCAGCAGTAATTCTCATTAATATTTGATACCTAAATTTATTTTGCAACCTTTTAATAGGTGCTTTCATACACCCAAAAAAGCGGAACTTGTCCCTATCTTTTTCGTAAATTTCTTTTATTTCATTATATAAATTTTTAGTAGCATTAACCGTTTCTTGCTCATTTTCTCCAGAAACAAGCACCCTAACAATATCGGTAAACGGTGGAAATGCCGTTGCTTTTCTAACAGAAATTTCATGTTCGAAAAAGCCTTTATAATCGTAAGAAATAGCCTTTTTAAGCACGGGATTTTCAGGTGAATAAGTTTGCATTATAACTTTACCCTTTTCTTCTCCACGGCCACATCTACCTGCAACTTGAGTTATAAGTTGAAAAGTTCTCTCCCCGCTTCTAAAATCGGAAAAATATAAACTCATATCGGCATCTAAAATACCAACTACCGTTACCGATGGAAAATCGTGCCCTTTTGCTATCATTTGCGTTCCAACTAAAATATCTGCCTTTTTATCAGAAAAATCTGAAAGAATTTTTAAATGTCCTTCTTTATTTTTAGTTGTGTCTCTGTCCATTCTTAAAATTCTTGCAGAAGGAAAAAGTTTGTTTAATTCGTAAACAATGCGTTCCGTTCCCGTTCCACCAAAGCGGAGAAAAGTGCTACCACACTCCGTACAAGCACTTATCATTTTATATTTCGCACCACAATAATGACAAAGTAGCGCATCTTCTTCTTTATGATAGGTTAAAGAAACGTCACAAGAATCGCATTTTACAACGTGTCCACACGCAGTACATATAACCGACCTTGAATATCCTCGTTGATTTAAAAATATTATTGCTTGATTGCCTTTTCTAAGACAGTCTTCAAGTTCCTGCTTTAATGCAGATGAAAAAGGAGTGTTGTTTCCCCTTCTTATTTCCCCACGCATATCTGCAATTTCTACGCTTGGCATGGGTTTTTTATTTATTCTTTCGGGCATTTCAATTAAATTGAACTCTCCCGTTTTTGCCTTTAAATAAGTTTCTACACTTGGAGTTGCACTACCAACAACAAGTTTAGCATTATTTTGCTCCGCCCTGAATTTTGCCACTTTTATTGTAGAATATCTTGGTGCAGATTCGCTTAAATAACTGCCATCGTGTTCTTCGTCTATAACAATTAATCCAACGTTTTCAAGTGGAGCAAAAATAGCACTTCTTGCACCAACGGCAATTTTGGCTTCACCATTTCTTAAACGCCACCACTCATCAAATCTTTCGCCAGCAGATAATCCGCTATGTAAAATTGCAACTAAATTTCCAAACCTTGCCCTTAATTGTCTAAATGTTTGTGGTGTTAATGCTATTTCAGGCACTAACATTATTGCATTTCTTCCTTTATCAAGGCAATCTTCTATTAAACTTAAATAAACTTCTGTTTTTCCAGATCCTGTCACACCAAAAATTAAAGAATTTGGGTTTTCACTTGTTTTTACAA
>JAGBSS010000063.1 GCA_017631725.1 Clostridia bacterium
AAAACCCTTTGGCAAGATGCCGCTTGTTCCCTTGCAGAACCATCGCCCGGTTTAATTGAGCAAACAACCGAACCATAAGAAGTGTTTTCTTTACTAAACCCTAATTCTTCTGGCAAGCCTTGTTCTTTAACAGCCTTTGCCCTTTTAACGTAATCTGGGTCTTTTCTTGAAAGAGCAAACTCTGCAAGTTTAAGTGGGTTAGAACGATAAGAAGAAGTTTCTCCAGATGGAATAAGTTCATCGGTAGTTGTGACAGGGTCTACTAAAACGGAAACTACTTTAAGCAATAAATTATCTTTAAGATTTTCCATTTCTGGCCAATCGGCTATGTTGGGGCCGTAAACTAACTCTGCCTTTTTAACAGGTGCTTTGTTAGCACTAAATACCCTTGCTTTATAAATTTTGTTATCGAAACGATATTTTTTAATTCTGTTAGAATATTCTACGTCCATTGCAGAAGTTATAGCACCGCCATTTTTAGCAGTAGCAGCAATACTTCTTGCATCCATTAAAGCAACGGCTGCAAGTTGGTTGCCAGATGGTTTGCTACCTTCTCTGCTTTCAAAGTTACGAGTGGTGTGACGGATAGATAAGCCGTTGTTTTGTGGAACGTCTCCCGCACCGAAACAAGGTCCGCAGAAAGCAGTTTTTATAATAGAGCCGTTTTGCATAAGTTTGCCAACGTATCCGTTATCTAAAAGCCCCTTATATACGGGTTGGCTAGAAGGATAAACGTCTAACGTGAAATCGCTATTGTTAATAGAAGTGTCGCCTAAAATTTGAGATGCTTCTGCAATATTTTCGTAAGTACCACCGGCACAACCCGCAATAACGCCCTGTTCAACGTAAACCTTGCCGTTTTTAATTTTATCACGAAGTTTAAAGCCACCGTTCTTTAAAAGTTTGTTACCTGCAACTTCTACTTCTGCTAAAAGTTCTTCTGCCCTTGCGTTAAACTCTTTAATGGTGTACGCGTTTGATGGGTGGAAAGGAAGGGCTATCATAGGCTCTATTTTAGAAAGGTCTATAACAATACCCCTGTCGTAATATGCACCTTCTGTAGCCCTAATTTCTTTATATGCACCTGCCCTGCCGTGCTCTACAAAATATTTTTGAGTTTTAGCATCGGTTTCCCAAACAGAAGATAAACAGGTGGTTTCCGTGGTCATAACGTCTATGCCGTTTCTAAAGTCCATAGAAAGACCTTTAATTCCAGGGCCGATAAATTCTAATACTCTGTTTTTAACAAAACCGCATTTAAAGGTGGCTTTGCAAAGAGCAAGAGCAACGTCGTGCGGGCCAACACCCTTTCTAACTTTACCCTTTAAGTATACCGCAACAATTTCCGGCATATCTATATCGTAGGTTTTATCTAAAAGTTGTTTTACAAGTTCTGGGCCACCTTCACCAACAGCCATAGTGCCTAATGCACCATAACGGGTGTGTGAATCTGAACCTAAAATCATACTACCACAAAAAGCACGGGTTTCACGCATATATTGGTGAATTACTGCTAAATGTGGGGGGACAAACGTTCCACCGTATTTTCTTGCGGCAGAAAGACCAAACACGTGGTCATCTTCGTTAATAGTTCCACCAACAGCACATAAAGAGTTGTGGCAGTTTGTTAAAGTGTATGGAATAGGGAAACTTTCTAATCCACTTGCCTTTGCCGTTTGAATAATGCCAACGTACGTTATATCGTGCGAGGTAATTTCATCGAATTTTATTTTAAGTTTTTCATCGCTATTAGAAGTGTTGTGTTTGGATAAAATAGAATAACTTATAGTTTTTTTGCTTGCCGTTTTGTCTACAGATTTAGCACGAATAAGTTTTCCACCTTGATAATAAACACCCTTTTGAATAAGTTTAATCATAATATCTCCGTTTGTTTAGCATTTAACCTTTAAGTTTATATAATTATATAATATTAATCTAAAATTTGCAACAAAAAGGTCTTAAAAAAAGGTTTGTTATTGATTTTTATCCTTTAAAGTAGTAAAATATATATAGGTGATTATATGAAGACTTTTAAATTTAAATTTATGCCTATTGTTAAGGTATTGTTAGTTTTAATTATGGCAATTGCTCTTTTTGGATTGGCTTTTAACCTTTATAATTTGGTTTCTTTTGTAAAAGCAAACCTTTTAAAAACGGAAAAGTTAATTGCAAGCATTGTTTTTATTGTAATAACTATTCTTTTAATTATATTTTCCGTTTCGGTATTCTTTAGCAGTAAATATAGTATATTAGAAAATAAGGTGCTTTTAAAATTTGGTTTTTTTAAAACCAAGTATTTAATAAGCGAGATTTTATGTTTTACTCACTTTAAAAAAAGTGATAAACTCGTATGCTATTTTAAAAATGGAGAATACACAGTTATAAACGTAGACAGTAAAGCCTTTCAAGACTTTGTTTCGCAAATAAAAACTGCCAACCCCGATATTTTATTCAACGATAACTTTGATGAAACAAATGCTTAACAATAAAAAATTTATAAAAATGGTTGACAATATAATAAATAAGGGGTAAAATTTTATTGAAGTTAATACTTATTCCGGTAGGTAAGGCTACCATAGGGATACGGATTGCTACCGCGAAACGGTGGAGACAACGTTAGCAGGTCAAAAGGTTTTGTCGAAAACAAGGCATAACCTAACGCAGTTACACAGCCCTACGGTGCTAAAGCCAGCATGGTTAGTTCGCCTTTTTAAAGGGGTTTGATTTTGTGTTCCTACCATTTTTGGTGGGAATTTTTTTTGGAGGTTAAAATGACGGAAGAATTACAAATTTCATATGAAAAACTTGCCTACTTTTTTGAAAACCGTATGTTTGCGGACCTTCGAATGTCACTCCTTGATATGCAACCTGCGGATATCGCACAATTTATGGAAGAAAATTTAGAAGAAAAAGAACTTTTAGTTTTCTTTAGGCTTTTACCAAAAGAACTTGCTTCAGACGTTTTTATTGAAATAGATTCTGATATGCAAGAAGATTTAATTAAAGCCTTTACCGATAAAGAATTAAAAGCCGTTATAGACGACATGTTTTTAGACGATGCCGTTGACGTTATAGAAGAAATGCCTGCAAACGTTGTAAAAAGAATTCTTCGTATGGCAGATGCAGAAAACAGAAAGCAAATAAACGAACTTTTAGCCTATCCAGACGATTCTGCCGGCTCTCTTATGACTCCGGAATTTATTTCCCTTTCTTCTCGTATGACGGTAGAAGCTGCTTTTGACAAAATTAGGCGCACGGGCATTAACAAAGAAAGTATTTATACTTGCTACGTAGTAAATTCTAAAAAAGTGCTTATCGGCGTGGTCACCGCTAAAGACCTTTTAGTTTCTGAAAAAGATGCTTTAATAGAAGATATTATGGACACGGGTATTATTACCGTAGAAACTCTTGAAGACAAAGAACAAGTTGCTTTAAAGTTCTCTAAATACGACTCTTTGGCTCTTCCCGTTATAGATAAAGAAGGTTGTATAGTTGGTGTTGTAACAGTCGACGACGCGGTAGACGTTTTACAAGAAGAAGCCACCGAAGATATTCACAAAATGGCGGCTATTAGCCCTACCGAAAAGCCTTATTTAAAGCAATCGGTGTTTAGCATTTGGAAATCAAGGGTGCTATGGCTTGTAATACTTATGGTTTCCGCAACGTTTACAAGTATGATTTTATCTGGATATGAAGATAAAATTGCACACATTGCCCCCGTTTTATACGCATTTGTTCCAATGCTTATGGGAACGGCAGGTAATGCTGGCGGACAAGCATCGGTTACCGTAATAAGGGCGATTGCCTTGGGCGAAGTAGATTTTAAAGATATTTTTAAGGTTATTTTAAAAGAACTTTTAGCATCTTGCCTAATTGGTTTAACGGTTGCGGTTGTTTGTTTTGGCAAACTTATGCTTATAGATAGACTTTATAACGAAATTAGTATAAACGTTGCCCTATTAGTTTCGGGTGTTTGCTTTATAAGTATTGTTTTAAGTAAACTTGTTGGTTGTGTTCTTCCTCTTTTTGCAAAAAAGGTTAAGTTAGACCCTGCCGTTGTAGCAAGTCCGTTTATGACAACTATTGTAGACGTTTTGTCGTTAATAATTTACTGCTCTCTTTCAATAGCAATTTTAGGATAATAAAAAACCCCATTTAACCATGGGGTTTTTTTATTAAATTCTGTTTGGAGATGCACTTACAATCCAATTGCAAACGACAGGGGTTTTAAAAGGTTCTTCACCTTCGAAAAAACAAAGTTCTTTTTCGCTTAATTCTAAAATTTCCTTCGTTTTGCCATCTAAATAATCTTTTAGGCGTTCTCTACAACTAATAAGTCTTTGTTTTAGTCCGCCAAAACGCAAATCATGCGCGTCGAAACCACCCGGTTTATTATCTAAAAGCCAAGCCTTTTTAAACGATTTATAAAAAACGTTTAACCTAGATAGAATTTTATTGTAATCACCTAAAATTCTCGTCAACTCCTCTCTATCGTTTTCTTGATACGCCTTTCTTTGTTTGCTACCCAACTCCGCCTTTAAGGATAAAACCGAACATAATTTTGCCTCTACGTCAAACAAATAGGCATACTCTCCTTTTTTTGAATATTTTTTCAAAATAGGGACCATTTTTTTGTATTTTTCACTTGCTCCCTTTAAAATAGTCGTATCTAACACGCCGTTAAATGGGTCACTAAAAAGGGCGTATTTACAAACGTTAGTGTCAATTTTAATATCCTGACCTATAAGATTTGGCAAGTCTAAATTGAAGAAAGCGCTATAATCTTCACCCGTTTTTATATTAAATTCTTTTTTAATTTTTTCTTCGTCCGTTTCACCTTCGTAAAATCTTCTAATCGCATAAAGAGCTGGCAAAAGTGCAAAAACCGAACATTCTCTGCCGTCGTCTCCCCACATAGTCATAAATACGTTTTCTACACCATTCTCACGGCAAGCGGAAATTGCAGGTTTCATACTCATTAAGGTATAAGTGTTTCTAGGTGCAAAGCCGACCCAAGACCAAGCCCCTCCCGCAAACCACAATTCTCTATTAAACTCTTTGTGAATTTTAATCGCTTTATCAAAATGCTCGAATTCGGTGTTGTAGTAATCCCAATATATTAAACCAATGTTTTCCGGCACGAGTTCTTTAACGGAATTTGGCACAACGTTATCTTCATAGTTGAAAGAATCTCCATTTGAAATGCGCATAAACGTATCCGACCACATAATAGGCTTAAAATTATATTTTTTAGCAATTTCACACACTTTTTTTAAGTGTTTTAATAAAATGCTAAACCTATCTTGATAGCCGTTTTTGGTTAAATATTTGCCAAGCCCAAGCATAGTCGCCTCGTCCATGCCAATATTGACGTAATTAGTGGTATAGCATTCCCTTAAAGTCTTGAAAATATTTTCTATAAGTTTATACGTTCTCTCTTCTCCAACCATTAAAATATCTATAGCATCGTGAATTTTTTCGTATGCCGGCCAATAAAAAATTTGATTTAAGTGAGCAAGAGTTTGAATACAAGGAACGAGCTCTACGTTTACTTCTTTGCAATATTTAACAAGTTCTTTAATTTCCTCTTTCGTGTATCCCCCGCGAAGATGTCCAAAATAGGGTTCTCCATCAACCTTTATCGTATCTTCCGTGTAAAGTTGAAGCATGTTATATCCAAAAGAAGATATTATTTCGGCAAATTTTTTAACTCTATCCACCTTCATAACTCCGTTTCTAGAGCAGTCTATCATAACACCAAAGAAATTTTTCCCCATATAAACCTCCGAAATATCTTTTTATTATTTTATCACATATAAGTAAAAAAAAATATGATAAAACGTAAAAAAAATATTAAATTCTTATCAAAAAACACAGTGAATA
>JAGBSS010000064.1 GCA_017631725.1 Clostridia bacterium
ATTTTTTCTAACGCTTCTTTGCACACGGGCGTGGTCGCTGCGTGGTCAAAATATATGCTCTTGTTTTCCATTTCTCTTTCTCCTTAATGCAACTCGCCGTTTACCATTTGTTCAAGCGTCATACTGTCAAGTAAGTTGTTTATACCTTCGTATAACCTTTTCCATACCCCGCTTGATGGGCAACATTTGCATTTGCCACCGTGCTTAACGCACTCTATAATTTCCATATCGTCTTCTAACGCACGCACTATTTCACCTATGGTTATATCCTTTGCAGGTCTTGCCAATAAATACCCACCCGTTGCCCCACGGTTTGCCGTAACTACGTTACGCTTTGAAAGCATTCGCATTATCTTTTCAAGGTATTTGCCCGAAACGGAAATTTGACTTTCAAGCAAACTTGCAGATATTGCTACTTCTGGATTTTTAGCAAGCACGTGGCACGCCATCAGTCCGTAATGTGTTTTTGACGAAAGTTTCATAATTCACCTAATTGCAACCAATTTAGTTGCAATTAATATTATATTTAAATTATAACCTTTTGTCAAACGATTAAACGGAGTTTAATATCTTTTTTGCAACAAAAAAAGGAGCAATTTTGCTCCTTTAATTTATGTTTTATTCTTCTACCGGAATAGATTGAACTTCTTGTAAAACTTGTGAAATTTGTTCTACTGCTCTATCCATTTGTTCTTCTGTATGAGTTGCCATATAACTTGTTCTAATAATAGACTTGCCAACGGGAACTGCAGGAGAAACGGTTGGGTTTACGTAAACTCCACGGTTAAATAATTTTTGACAAGCGGTAAACGTTCTTACGTTGCCATACGTCCAAATAGGAATAATTGGAGTTTCTGCATTGTTTTCCATAATAGGAACACCTGCTTTTCTTAATGCATTTCTCATATAAACGCTTATATCTCTTAAACGTTGAACCCTTTCTGGTTCTCTTGCTAAAATTTTAAGTGATGCCCTTGCAGATGCTACCGCTGCTGGGGTTATACTTGCACTAAATATAAATGGACGGGAAGTGTGTCGAACAAACTCGCAAACTTCTCTACTTGCCGCCATATATCCACCAAGGCTTGCTAAACTTTTACTAAAAGTGCCCATATAGATATCAACGTCTTTTTCTAAACCAAAGTGTTCAGCAGTACCCCTACCGTATTTTCCTAACACGCCAAGACCGTGAGAATCATCTACCATAACCCTTGCGCCGTATTTTTTAGCAATGCGTACAATTTCTGGTAAATTACAAATATCGCCACCCATACTAAAAACACCATCGGTAACAATTAAAATACCTGCAGATTCTGGAACGGTTGCAATTTGACGTTCTAAATCGGCCATATCAGAGTGCTCGTAACGGAGCATTCTTGCAAAAGAAAGCCTACAAGCATCGTATATACTTGCGTGGTTTTCTTTATCGCAAATTATATAGTCTGTTCTGCCGGCAATTGCACTTATTATACCAAGGTTAGATTGAAAACCGGTAGAAAAAGTTACAACGTCTTCTTTACCTAAAAATTCTGCAAGTTCTTTTTCTAAAGCAACGTGAGTATCTAAAGTTCCGTTCAAAAAACGAGAGCCAGAACAACCCGTGCCGTATTTTTCAACTGCTTCTACACCGGCTTTAATAACTTCTGGGTGAGAAGTAAGACCTAAATAGTTGTTAGAACCAATCATTATGATATTTTTGCCTTCCATAACAACTTCTGGGCCTTGCCTTGTTTCTAACATATGAAAATATGGGTAAATTCCCATTTCTTTTGCCGTTTTTACTTGAGTTAAGCTACTGCATTTATTAAATAAATCCATATCGCACCCCTAATACTTAATGTCCATATTATACACCAATCTATTTAATATTGCAACAATTTGAGCATTTAATTTATAAGCCTAGATTTTACAATCGTTCTAAAATATTCATCTCCCGTTTTTTCTGAACTATATACCCTTTTTGCAAGTTCCGCATTTTCGGCTTCTAATGCTTTTATTCTGTTTTTAAGTTCTAAATTTTCTTTGTTTCCTTTTAAATAGATTCTTTCCACCATTGCATCTATTTCCCTTTTAAGTTTAGAATAATAATATTCTGGTACAATGCTTTTAATAGGTTTTTCGTTAATCTCTCTAAGGTCCTTTTTTAAATTTCTATATTTGTTTTGCAGTCTTAATGCAAGTTTTAAATCTCCGTTAGAAATATCTAAAATAACCTTTCTTGCACTAAAATTTTTCTTTTTCCCTTCTAAAATTTTATTTAAAAGTTCATCTTCTTCTTTTTTAGAAAAACCTTTTGCTTTATATACTGAAATAGGCTTCCCGTTTAAATATTTATCACAAAACTCTAAATTTTCGTTAGAAAGTTTTGCCATTGCATAATACATATTTCTAACAGTCCCCGTGCTTTTACCCGTTTTAACGGCAAACTCTTTAAAAATCTCCGTTAACTTTTTGTTTTTCTCTTGATTTACCATTTGACATAGCAATGCAACGTCTTGCAATTTATAGCCGTATAAATCTTTCATTTTTCTCTCCTTAAAACTTTATATATACCTTTATTGACAAAATAAAAAGATTTTATACAAAAATAAAAAACGTGGATGATTTTATCCACGTTTTTGTTTTAAGTTTTGTTATTCAATTACTCTTCTACAGGGGTGAAATCTTCTTTACCAACCCCACATAATGGGCAAACGTAATCTTCAGATAGGTCAGAAAACAAAGTGCCTTCTGCTTCTTCATCGTAAACGTAGCCACAAACGGTGCATTCGTATTTCATAATTTCTCCTTTATTTTATGGTTATAGATTTAATGGTAACTGCAGGTTTTTTAACCCCGTTTTCTTCATAAAAACTTGCCCTTATTGTGCTTGGAAAATAACAAGCATATTCTTCACCTTCTGGTTTAAATATCTTTTCTTTTTCACTTGCAGACATTTGATTATATTCTGTTTCGGTAACACAATTAAAGGTAAGTCCGTTGTTTAAAACACTATCATCTGCGTTGTATTCGCCCGTGTAATATACAACGTAATTTGTTCTATATTCAGAGATGTTTATAGAAGTTCTAATTAAGTCCCAACTATCGCTAACAGATTCTTTACTTGTGTCAAATGTGCCAAACACACAGAAATAACCGTTTCTGCTTGAAAGAGTTTCGGTTGGCATATACATTGTTGCCTTTCCGGTGTTTGCAGATTTGTTGTTTGTATAAGTTTCGTTAACCGATTTAGTTCTCCAAAGACCAACTGAGCCAACTATATTTTTAAGGTCAGAACCTTTAACGCCGTTTGCTTCGAACTCGCCGTGAACAAAATCAACGGAAATTGGGTTTTGAACGTAGGTTTGTTTTTCTACGTCGAAAATAAGGTCGCCAAGCATAATTTGACTAGCATAGCCTTCGCTTGAGTCTTCTCTTTCTATGTTAGATAAAATATATGCCGTCACGCCGTTGTAATAAGATTTGTTCGCAACGTTTTCTATAATAGAATCAACGGTTTTTGGTGCTAAATGGCGATATAATTTAATGGTAAAAGTACGTTCTTCTAACTCTTCTTCTACAAAATTATATACGCTAAAGTTTACTTCTATTTTTTTAATATCTGCACACGCAGTAAAAGAGAAACAGCAAATAGCCATAAGCATTACTGCAAAAATACTAAAAAACTTTTTTACAAAACTTTTCATACAATCTCCAAAAGATTAATTAATTTACTATATTTTAACCTTAAAATTAAAAAAAGTCAATTAACTTTATAATATTTAAGCACAATTAATAGGGCTTGTTTAATTTTTAAGTCGTTTTATGTAAGAAAGCAAAAAAAAGAGTGGCATTTGCCACCCTTTTCTTTTTTAAATTGAAATTATTCAGCAACAACAGTAGCGCCAGCTTCTTTGAATCTAGCAATAATTTTGTCAGCTTCTTCTTTGGTTGCATTTTCTTTAATTACGCCTAAAGATTCAACAAGGGTTTTAGCTTCTGCTAAGCCTAAAGTGGTGAATTCTCTAACTGCTTTGATAACGTCGATTTTCTTTGCGCCGATATCTTTAATTACAACCTTGAATTCGGTTTTTTCTTCAACTACAGGAGCAGCTGCAGCAGCAGGAGCAGC
>JAGBSS010000065.1 GCA_017631725.1 Clostridia bacterium
CTTTAAATCAATCTACTTTAAGGAGAAATAATATGAGAGTTTACAATTTCGCTGCAGGTCCATCTACCTTACCTTTAGACGTTTTAAAAGAGGCTCAGGCAGAACTTTTAGACTATCAAGGCACGGGAATGAGCATTATTGAAATGAGTCACCGTGGTAAACCATTTATGGCAGTAAACCAAGAAGCTAACGAACTTTTACGTGAACTTATGGGTATTCCAGAAAACTATTCTGTTTTATTTGTTCAAGGTGGTGCATCTCAACAATTTGCAGCCGTTCCACTAAACCTTGCCGTAAACAAAAAAGCAGATTATATTTTAACCGGTAACTTTGCTCAAAAGGCTTATGAAGAAGGTTTAAAATACGGCGATATGGCTGTTTGCGCATCTTCTAAAGAAGCAGGATATACATATATCACTGATATGAAAAACATTAAGGTTAGAGATGGCGTAGATTACGTTCACTTTACTTACAACAACACCATTTATGGTTCAAGATTTACTGAACTTCCTAATACCGATGCTACTTTAGTTACCGATATGAGTTCTTGTATTTTATCTGAAAAGGTAGACGTTTCTAAATTTGGTTTAATTTATGCAGGCGCACAAAAGAACATTGCCCCTGCAGGTGTTACTATTGTTATCGTAAGAAAAGACCTTTTAGGAAAGCAAAGCGATATTTGTCCAACCATGCTTAACTATGCAATTCAAGATAAAAACGATAGTTTATATAACACCCCACCTTGTTTCCCAATTTATATGGCACTTTTAGTGTTTAGACATCTTAAAAAACTTGGCGGTGTAGAAGTTATGCAAAAAATTAATGAAGAAAAAGCAAAACTTTTATACGATTTTATTGATAACAGTTCTTTCTATAAAAACAAAGTTGCCGTTAAAGACCGTTCTTTAATGAACGTTCCTTTCGTTTCCCCAAGTGAAGAATTAGATGCTAAATTTGTAGCAGAAGCAACAAAAAATGGCTTAGTAAGTTTAAAAGGCCACAGAGTTACAGGTGGTATGAGAGCATCTATTTACAACGCAATGCCAATTGAAGGCGTTAAGGCTTTAATTGACTTTATGAAAAAATTCGAAATGGAGAACAAATAAATGAAAAACATTCTTACTTTAAACGCAATCTCCCCCGTTATTAACGACGTGTTTGATGCAAGTTATAACGTTGGTGCAGACGTGAAAAGCCCTGTTGGTATAATTCTTCGCAGTTTTAAAATGCACGATTATACTTTAGACCCAGCCACCGTTGCTATTGCAAGAGCTGGCGCAGGCGTTAATAATATTCCTGTAGAAGAATATGCAAAACAAGGCGTTGTTGTATTTAACACCCCTGGTGCAAACGCAAACGCTGTTAAAGAATTGGTTATCACCGCTCTTTTACTTGGTTCAAGAAAAATAGTAGATGCTATTAAATGGGTAGATACTTTAAAAGACCAAGGTGAAGAAGTTGGCAAATTAGTAGAAAAAGGCAAATCCAACTTTGTTGGTGGCGAAATAGAAGGCAAAAAGCTTGGTGTTATTGGTCTAGGTGCTATTGGCGCAAAGGTTGCTAACTCTGCAATTGCTTTAGGTATGGAAGTTTATGGTTACGACCCATTCCTTTCCGTTAACGCAGCATTAAGATTATCAAGGGCTGTTAACGTTGTTAAAGAACTTGAAGAGCTTTTCAAAATTTGCGATTATATTACAATTCACGTTCCATTTATTAAAGACCAAAACAAGGGCTTAATAAATTCTGGCAACATAAGGCTTATGAAAGACGGCGTTGTTATTATCAACTGCGCTCGTGGTGAACTTGTTGATAACGAATCTATTATTAAAGCAACCGAAAGCGGAAAAGTTGCAAGATATTTTACCGATTTCCCAAGTGCAGATTTAATTGGCAAAGAAAATATTATTTGTTGTCCACACCTTGGTGCTTCTACTCCAGAGGCAGAAGACAACTGTGCTGTTATGGCTGCTAAACAACTTGTTGACTATATTGAAAATGGTAATATAATTAACTCTGTAAACTACCCTAACTGCTCTATGCCAAAAACAACCAACTGCCGTTTGGTAATTTTACATAAAAACATCACTAACATTTTAGCACAAATTACCACCGCCGTTGGCAACGAAGGCATTAACATTGAAAATATGTCTAACCAATCTAAAGGGGACTATGCCGTTACTATTTTAGACGTTAATAAAACCCCATCTGAAGAAGCAATTAAACACGTTTCTTTAGTAGATGGAATTATTAAAGTAAGGGTTATATAATTTAAACTAAAATTAAAAGGAGCGAGAATTTCGCTCCTTTTTTTAATTGCTGTGTCTTTGCATAACCTTATTGAAAGCATATTTAATTTTACATTTAAAACATAATAGCGTTCCAACAACTGCCCCAACCCCTGCTTGTAAAATTTGGTATGGGAGTTTAATTATTGCGTATTCTGGGGTAGAATATATAAATGCTCTGCCTATAGAATAGCCGACAATCATTATTATTGCCCCAAGGGTGACCCCTAAAATTGCACCCAATAATTTTTTCTTTTTAAACAAGTAGTTTGCAAATACCGAAATTACAATTGCTTGAACACCGTGTGTTACAAGTGAAACGAACATTGGAAGCGGATAGAAAATTAAATCGCCAATAAACGCACCAACACCACCAACGATAAACGCTGAAAATGGGTCTAAAATTAATGCGGCTAAACAAATTATAACGTCGTTTAAATATAAGTGCCCACCTGGAACGGGAACGCCAAAAGAACTCATAGCAATGTTAAGCGCAGTAAAAAGTGCCGTTATACATAAATATGCGGTAGTTTTTTTTATTTTAGAGTTATTCATTAAAAATCTCCTTGCTTTTATTTCCATTTTATTTTATAATATTTTTGAACATATTAAAATAACCAAATTACATATTTTTTATATAACCAGATGAAATACAAAATTAATTTAGATTTAAAGGCTCCTGCCTATTTACAACTTTATAAATTATTAAGGCAAGACGTTATAAGTGGAGTTTACCCATATAAAAGCAAACTGCCATCTAAAAGGCTAATTGCCGAAGAAACGGGTGTTAGCGTTATAACGGTAGAGCATGCTTATAACCTTTTAGTAGAAGAAGGCTACGTTGTCGCAAAAGAACGCAGTGGTTTTTTTGTTGAATTTTTATCTTCTGGTGGGTTTATGCAAGAAAGTGAAGTAGAGCCGTTTTTAGAAAAGGAAAGCAAAACTCCAAAGTATAATAAAACCTTTTTCCCCTTTTCCCCTTATTCAAAAGCGGTAAGAAAAATTTTAAACGACTACCCAGAAAAGATAATGGAAAAATCTCCACATAGCGGGCTTTTAACTTTAAGAAACACCATTGCTAACTACCTAAACAAAAACAGGGGTATTAACGCGACAAGCAGTCAAATTGTTATTGGGTCTGGTGCAGAATATTTATACGGGCTTATAACCGAACTTTTTGATAAAGATAGCGTTTTTGCAATAGAAAATCCTTGCTACCAAAAAATAGAGCAAGTTTACAACCTTAAAAAAACAAATATTGTAAAATTACCTTTAAGCCTTTCGGGAATTCACTCTGAAAGCCTTAAAAATTGCAAAGCAAATCTTTTACACATAAGCCCTTACATAAGTTATCCAAGTGGAATTTCTACAAATGCAAGTAAACGACACGAATATTTAACTTGGGCGGAAAAAAATAACGCATTTATTTTAGAAGATGATTTTGAATCGGAATTTTCCGTTCTTACAAAGCCAGAAGAAACCCTTTATTCCCTTTCTAAAAGCCAAAACGTTATTTATATGAACACCTTTTCTAAAACGATATTTAACGGGCTTCGAATTGGTTATATGGTTTTACCAAAAAGTTTATCGGAGAAATTTAACTTTAAATTAGGGTTTTATTCTTGCACCGTGCCCACTTTAGACCAACTTGTTTTAAACGAAATTATTATGAACGGAGATTTTGAAAGGCATATAAACAGAATTAGAAGGAAAAAGAGAGAAAATTTAAAAAAAGGATGCGAGTAGCATCCTTTTTATTTTTAGATAAATTTAAAATTGTTTTACGTTAGAGTTTTTATAAACTGTAAAACGTATATCGTAGCCGTTTGTTTCTATTTTGTCGCCAACCGAAATGCAAGACCAATTTTCTAACTTGTCTAAATTTTCATAGAAAACTTCTGCACCGCCGTCTGCATCTACTTTTGTAACCAAAACTTCCGAGCAATATGGTAACATTGTCTTATAAAACATTGCACCGCCAATTATAAAAACGTCTTCTGTATCATAGCCTTTTAAGACAGCAGAAAGTTCTTCTAAACTTTCTACGATAACGCAATCATCTCTTTTTTCGCCACCTGGGAATAACACGATATTAGTTCTATTTTTAAGTGGTTTGCCACCGGGAAAAGACTTAAGGGTGTTAGAACCCATAACTACAACTTTGTTTAAAGTTTTTTCCCTAAAATATTTCATATCTTCTGGGAGAGAAAAAAGTAAATCGTTCTTTTTGCCAATACCCCAATTTTTATCTACTGCTACAATTGCTTTCATTATACTGCTACCTCAAATTTTCCATCTAACTTATTAAATTCGTACCCTTCAAGTTCAAAATCATCTACCGTGAACTTATAAAAATCTTTAATATCAGTATTCATTTTAAACTTTGGCGCTTCGAACTGTGGATTTTTCATCATTTGTTCTACAAGTGGGATATGCCTATCGTAAATGTGTGCATCTGCGATAACGTGAACAAGTTCTCCTGCAACAAGCCCAGAAACTTGGGCAAGCATTTTAAGTAAAACTGCGTATTGAACAACGTTCCAATTGTTTGCAACGGCAACGTCGTTACTTCTTTGATTTAAAATGCCGTTTAAAACGTTGCCCGAAACGTTAAAAGTCATTGAATATGCACAAGGATATAAGTGCATTTCGTGTAAATCTTGGAAGGTGTAAATATTGGTCATTATTCTACGGGAAGATGGATTATGTTTTAAATCGAACAAAACCCTGTCAACTTGGTCAAACTCGCCTTCTTTATAAATGTGCTTTTGTGCGAGTTGATAACCGTATGCTTTACCAATAGAACCCGTTTCGTCTGCCCAACTGTCCCAAATGTGAGAGTTAAGGTCGTTTACGTTGTTAGATTTTTTTTGCCAAATCCATAAAAGTTCATCTATCGCAGATTTAAATGCCGTTCTTCTAATGGTTAAAATTGGAAATTCTTTAGTTAAATCGTACCTGTTTACAATGCAAAACTTTTTTACAGTGTGTGCAGGCGTGCCATCTAACCAACGTGGACGAACGGGAAGGTCTTTATCTGAAAAACCATTTTTTATAATATCTGTACAATTTTCTATAAAAATTTTATCTGCTAAACTCATATCTATCTCCTAAAAAGCATCTCTAACCCTGTTGCCCCATCTTTTTGCAATAAACCTAAGTTGAACCTTAAGCGGGGTTATTTTTTCTACAAAATAAATAAATTTGTTAAACGCACCCGGAATATATTTAAGTTTATTCTTTTTTACAGCCTTAAGTGCACCTTTTACAACTTGTTCGGGTGTTTGGCTTGATAACTTACCCGATAAGCCTTGAGTTTTTATATCTTGAATAATATCTGGCCTTGTGTATATGCCACCCGGCATAACTACCGTTACTTTTATGCCCTTTTTCTTTAATTCGTAATGAAGGGACATAAAAAGGCTTGAAAGTAAGGCTTTTGTTGCAGAATATAAAGCAAAATATGGCATTGGAGTTACAGAAGACATACTGCTTACCGTTAAAATTTCTGCATTTTCACTTAACCTTGGTAAAAATGCGTGAGTTAATTCTACGTTTGCATTTACGTTTACACCAACGTGAAGTTTAATTTTTTCTGCAGTGTAATCGGCAAATGGTTTTTGAATATCAACCCCTGCAACGTTTACAAGCCTTTCAAAGGTTACGTTGTTTTCCGCCACGAAATTTATAAGTGCTTGCCTTTGACTTTCTATAACCAAGTTGCAAGCAAAGGTTATTATTTCTATATTAGCGTTTATTTGCAAAAGTTCTGCTTTTAAACTATCTAATTTTTCTTGAGAAATATCCGTAACAAATAAATTAAAGCCTTTTAAGGCAAGTTCTTTTGCAAATGCAGAGCCAAGTCCACCTGCTGCACCGCTGATAAAAGTATATTTTTTCATTTTGTCACCAACACTTTACTTGAAACGTTTTCTATCATTCCAAGTTTGCCTGATAAATTGTTTATTATCTCAATAGGAGCATCTAAAACCACGTTAATAACGGAAATACCCCTTTCTTTTAATGGTAGACCCATTCTACCAACTATATACGAACTAAATTCGTGAAAAAGGGCGTTAACCCCGTCTACTGCGTTTGCATCTTTTACAACGGTTGCTATAACTGCAATTTTGTTTTCCATTTTTTCTCCTTAACCTATAATATTTTAACACACAAGTTAATTTAAATCAATATAAATAAAATAAAAAAAAGAGTTTATATTCTAAACTCTCCTTGTTCTATGCTCTCTTTAATTTTTTCTATGGATTTTTTCTCTATTCTCGATATGTAAGAACGGGAAATTTTTAAAAATTTAGCAACTTCTCTTTGAGCATAACACCTGTTGCCTTTTAATCCGTATCGAAGGGAAATTACAATAAATTCCCTTTTTGTTAATCTACGTTTTAAAAACTCAATTAATTTTTCCGATTCTATTTGTTTGTCAACTTCACTAAAAATGCTATCTTCTTTAGAAGATAAAAGGTCCATTAAAGTTAATTCGTTGCCGTTTTTATCACTTCCTACCTTTTCCGATAATGAAACGTCGGTTTTATATTTTTTGTTTGCCCTTAACATCATTAAAATTTCGTTTTCAATACACCTTGCCGTATAAGTTGCAAGTGCCGTGCCTTTTTCCGGTTCAAAAGTGTTTATTGCTTTAATTAAACCAATGCTACCAACGGAAATTAAATCGTCCGTTTCGGCAGAGCCAGAATATTTTTTTACAACGTGAGCAACAAGTCGCATATTGTGTTCAATTAACTTTTCTTTTGCGTTTAAATCGCCCGTTTTCATTTTTATTACGTAATTTTCTTCTTCATCTTTAGACAGTGGCTTTGGAAAAGATGCAGAACCAATAACACTTCCTGCAAAAAAGACTAATTTCCCAACAATAAAATTTAAAAATTCAAAAAACATAACTCCCTCCAAATTAAGTTATGTTCTCTTTTTCAAAAATAAAACCAAATATTGGCTTTATATTCAACTTGGTTTAAGTTATCAAAATTTTAATAATTTGGTAAACAATAAAACTACAGCAATTAAATTTGAAAACTTAAAAGCTCTTTGCGAGGTGTTAGAGTGCACTCCTAACGATTTATTTGAAGAATATTATAATTAAAGTAGTCATAAAAACATTTACCTTTTGTTTTTTTTTGCTATTATTTTGGTGGCGTTTGGAAAATAAGGAGGTAAGAAAGATTAAGACTTATTATTACGTTTATATGCGAAACTATTATAAAAGGCTTGCTTTGTATCACGCTACAAAGGAGAAATCTTAATTACCTTCTATAGAGGTAATTTATGTTTTTAGAATTTATAACGGTTTTTATTAAGACTCACGGCACGGCACTTACAATAATTACTTTTGCCGTTGCTATAATTACGATTATTCTCGATAAACTTTTAAAAAATAAAGCCCGAGTTGTTTCAGTAATTTTACCTTTTGTTTTAGGAATACTTTTTAATTTAATTTCTAATTTAATTTTGTTTAAAAAGATTGTTTTTTCCTTTGAAGTTTTCTACGCAGGGTTTTTAAGTGGAACTTTTTCTTCTATTATTTCCGCTTTTATAAAGGCAATTTTAGCAAGAAAACCAATAAAATCGCCCGTGGAACTTATGGTAGAAGAAATTTTATCAGATGCTTTCGGAAAGGAAAATTTAGGTAATGCATCACAACTTATAGCATGCCTTTTAACATCACAAAACAAAGTATTAAAAGAAGAAATTGAAAAAATTATTCTAACCGAAATAAACGTAGGCATAACCGATTTTGAGCTTCACTCTGTATCGGCGCTTATCTTATCAGGATATAAAACGCTTTCCTTTTAATTAAGGAAAAAGGCAGTTCGTTTGAACTGCCTTTATTTTTTACTTTATATTTTTTTAAACCCTGCAATACCAACCGTGCCTGGGCCAACGTGAGTGCCTATGGTTGCGCCAATTTGTGTATCTGGTATTAAATTATAATCTATTTCAAAGAAATCTTTACTATCTTCTTTATATTTATTTAATAACGTTTTATCGTTTCCAGCATATATAAAAGTTGTTGGCATAGAATAATCTAGTCCGCCACGTTCTTTTAAAAGTTGATTTAGTAATGCATTAGATTTTTTTGTTCCCATTGCTTTACCAACCACCTTAACTTCGCCATCTAAAACGGCAACTACGGGGTGAATTTTTAAAATAGAGCCAGCTATTGCAACTGCTTTAGAAATACGCCCACCCCTTTGTAAATAAGTTAGCGTATCAACCACTGCAGAAATTTGCACCCTTTTTTTGTTTTCTTCTACTAAGGCAACAATCTCATCAATATCTTTGCCACTTTCTATAAGTCTTAGAGCATATTCTATAAGCACCTTCAC
>JAGBSS010000066.1 GCA_017631725.1 Clostridia bacterium
CAAAGTTATAATCTGCACAATTTTGCCAAACGGAGAACTTTGTTATAAGTGGAACTTTTTTAATTCTAAATAACTTATAAATTCCTTCTATAAAGCAAGCGGTAAATTTTGATAAAAAGGCAGGAATATTTGTAAATTTTGCCTTTACTTTAAAGCCGTTTGCAACCATTGTTAAATATTCTTTTAACGTTTCGTTTTCCCCGTCGGTCACGTTATAGTCTTGATTATGACAATTTTCGTTTAAACAAACGTGAACGGTTGCATTTACCAAGTTTTTAACGTAAACAAAGCAACTTTTATATTTTCCACCCGCACAAATTAACATTTTTTGGCGTTTTACCCTGCCATAAATTTCATCTGAAGAAGTGGTATCGTATTCGCCGAAAACGTTGCCGGGGCGAATAATAACGTAATCTAATTTGTTTTCCTTGCAAAACCTTACTACTTCTGTTTCGGTTATAAGTTTACTTTTACTGTAAGGGTCGCTAAAAGCAGGTTTTGGGGCTTCTTCTGTTAAGCCAACATAACCACCATACCCATAAACGGCGGCAGTAGAATAATATGTAAAGCATTTAACCCCGTTATTTATAGCATAGTCAAGTAATCTTTTTGTTCCACCAAGGTTAACGTTTAAAAAATGATTTAAATCGCCAAATGCCGCCACAACGCCTGCAACGTGAATAATTTGGTCTACCCCCTTAATCGAGTTAAAATCGAAAGTGGAAACGTCACCTTGTAAATGTTCAATTTTACCTTGAGAACAAAGTTGATTATATTCTGGGTTGATAGATTTTGCCCTTCTTGCAATTCCTACGACACTATGCCCTTCTTTAACGAGTTTTATTGCTAAATGAGAACCAATAAACCCGTTTGCACCTGTAATTAAAAACTTCATATAATACCTTAAAAATAACTTTTTAAATTTTATTTTATATTATTTTAGCACATTAATGGTAATTTTACAACAATTTATAAACAAATGTTAACTTTTGCCAAGTGTTAGGCAATGCTCGTAAATTTCTTTTGAAACCTTGTCAAACCTTTTGTTTTTATGTGAAATTATATAAGACTGCCTTAAAAGTTCTGCATCTTTAACCTTAATTTCTTGCAATCTACCACTTGATAGCTGGCGGTGAATTAAACCTTCTGGCAAAACCGCCACCCCAAGGTTTTCTCTAACGGCTGAAATAATTGCCTGATTACTAATAGATTCCATAACCGGTTTAACTTCTAAACCATTAATGCTTAAAATGTTATCTAAAAAGTCCCTTGACGTGCTTCCCTTTTCCCTTAATAAAAGGTCGTATACAACAAGTTCTTTTAAATTAACTTCTTTAGGATAATCGCCCTTTGTTCCGCAAACTACTTTAAGTTTATCTGAAGTAAACCTTTCCGCTTTAATAGAAGGAAAGGAAATACTACCTTCAATTATGGCAAAATCTAAACTGCCATCCATTATCATTTGCTGAATTTCCATAGAGTTATTAATAACAACGTTTAATTTAACGTTTTTATAGTTTTGCTTTATGTTTTTCATTATTTCAGGCAATAAAGTACTACCAAAGGTAAGTGAAACGCCTATTCTTATAAGCGGATTGTCTACAACTGAAGATGCTAAATTTTCAAAATCGTCAAAGTTGTCCAAAACTTCTTTTGCTTTTAAAAGTAAGTTCTTTCCCCCATCTGTTAATACTAATTTATGATTTATTCTGTCAAATAGCACTACGCCATAATATTTTTCTATATCTGCAATAGTTTGGCTAACCGCCGGTTGAGCAACGTGCATAAGTTCTGCCGCTTTAGTTATTCCACCACACTCACACACGGTCACAAACACCCTTAAATGCCTTACTGTCATAATTTCTCCTATATAAGCAAATGGTTATATATTCGATAGTATTATACTATTTTACATATACAATAGTCAAGTGTTATAATGAAAATATAAAAAATTAAGGAATTCAACTTATGACGACAGAACAAATAATTTTATTTATACTTAAGTTACTCAGCGGAACAGGTTTGTTTTTAGTAGGTGTAGAACTTTTAACTTCTAATATAGAACAACTTGCTACAAACAGAATTAAAGGTTTGTTTAACAAAACCGCCAACAATAAACTTGCAAACGTTGGAATAGGTGCGGTGACCACTGCAATAATACAAAGTTCAGGCGTGACCACCGTTTTAGTGGTTGGTTTTGTCAACATTGGCATTATGTCGCTTGGTCAAGCAACGGCAATGATAATGGGTGCAAATATTGGTACAACAATAACTGCACACTTGGCATCACTTGCTCAATTAGATATCTCCACTTATATTCAAATTTTTGCCTTTATCGGCGTTATGATGAACATTGTTTCTAAAAAGGAAATGACCAAAAAGGTCGGAATGCTTTTAGCCGGTTTAGCCCTTGTATTTATGGGATTAGAAATGATGTCATCTACAATGGCGGCGGCAGAAACAAAGGCAGCCCTTCAAGGCATACTTCAAACGGTAAAAAGCCCAATTCTATTATTTATAATTGGTATAGTTGCAACGGCGTTAGTTCAATCAAGTTCTGCAACAACTTCTATTTTAATTACAATGTCTATTGCAGGTTTAACCATAGGTACAGGCGGAAACGAAATGTGCTACATAATTTTAGGTACTAACATTGGTTCTACCGTGACAGCACTTTTAGCATCACTTGGCGCAGGAACAAATGCAAAAAGGGCAAGTATAATTCACTTATTGTTTAATACGTTTGGCTCTATAATATTCTTTACTGTATTGCTTTTATGCCCAGACCTAATGCGTGTAACCTTGCAAAAATGGTTACCTGGTGCAACTGCAACGCAGATAGCATTATTCCACACCTTCTTTAACGTGACTTGCACGGCAATATTCTTACCTTTCTCTAAAATGTTTGTAAAACTTGCAAGTTTCATTATAAAAGACAAGCACAAGCAAGAAACCTTTACCTATCTCGATGAAAGAATTTTGTCTTCTCCATCACTTGCGATTACAAACCTTGAAAAAGAAATGGTTTTAATGTCAGACGTTGCAATGGATGCATTTAAAAATTCTTATCAAGCATTTGTTGAAAAAGACCTTGCAAAAGCAGAAGGGACAAGAAAAGATATAGATAAAGCGGCAGTAATTGGGCACAACATTACCAACTATTTAGTTAAAGCAAGTTCAATTGCAGGTCAAAATGAAGAAAAACAATTAGTAAACGTTCACAACAGTTTAGGCGACGTTATTCGTATAAGCGAAATCGCCGACAATTTTATAAAATATACGAGAAGAACAGTTAAAAACAACCTTGAGTTTTCTGACACGGTCATAAACGGACTTAACGATATGGTTGATAGAATAGTAAACTTACACCAAGTAGTTAAAGACGTTGTTTCTTCTAAAAATTTAAATTTAATTCAAGAAGCCGAACTTATAGAAGAACAAATTGATAAATCTAGAAAGGCTTTAATAGAAGACCATATAGACCGTTTAAACAAGGGTAAATGTAAACCAGAAAGTAGTAGCGTGTTTATAAACCTTGTTTCCAATCTTGAGCGTTTGGGCGACCACTTAATGTATATTGCATACGCAGCATAAAACTGATTGAGCGTTACGAAAAAGTAACGCTCTTTTTTTAAAAAGTGTATTTACATACCTTTAGTTGTATGGTAAAATAAACAAAATAAAATTTAAGGAGGAAAAATTTATGAAAAAATCAAAAACTTTACTATCGCTTGTATTAGCAAGCACAATTACTCTCTCTGCTCTTACATTAGCCGGATGCGGCGGTTCTAAAGCTCTTTCTTTTAAAGATGCTTACGATTTTTCCGCCATTGGTGGTATTGGGCTTTTATCTTCTACCCAAACGGTAGAACCACTTTCCTATATCGTTAACAATTATAGTTCTACCCCACAAATTTCCGAAAATGAACAACAAGAAATTTTAAGTAATTTATCACTTTTAAAAAATTCTATTGGTGGTAAAATTCAAAAAAGTAGTGTAACCGAGTCTGACAACCAAAATTATCAATACCAATACTCGTTGACCACTAAAAACGTTTTAGGCGAACAAAAGGTTTATACTTTATACTACAACGAAACGGTTACCGAAGTGGAAAGAGATGAAAAAGAAACAAGATTAGATGGTTTAGTAATTGCCGATGGCATTACCTACACTATGATTGGTGAAAAAGAAGTA
>JAGBSS010000067.1 GCA_017631725.1 Clostridia bacterium
AAAACAAAAAAGCAGATAAATAATAAACACGGCGAAAGCCGTGTTTTTATTAAAAAAGCAAGCATAATGCTTGCTTTTTGGTCGGAGTAACGGGACTTGAACCCATGGCCTCTTGCCCCCCAGACAAGCGCGCTACCAACTGCGCCATACCCCGAGCGAAAGTAATTTTAACACAAGAAGATTTTTTTTGCAACAAAAATTAGATTAAAAATAAAAGTTTTAAACTATAGGGAAATTGATTATGAGAATGAGAAGGAAAAAACATTTACAAGAAAGGCTCGATGCGGTTTCTGATTATATTCTAAAGGTAGACACGTCTGTTTTAGATAGTAGAGAGTGCCTTAAATTTCCTTGTTTTTTTAATTTTGAAGAAATTTTTAACAATACAAATTCTATCCATATAGAAATAGGTTGCGGGAAAGGAACGTTTGTAGTAAACAAGTCAATTGAGAATAAAAACGTTAATTTTTTTGCAGTTGAAATGTTGGAAAACGTTGTTGTTCAAGCAGCGGAAAAAGCAAAAAAGTTAGGGCTAAATAACGTTAAATTTCTTAATATTGGTGCTGACTATTTGTTGAGATATTTTCCTTTAGAGTCGGTAGATGCTATATATTTAAATTTTTCTCCACCATATATGCAAGACCGATACGAAGGTAGGCGATTAACAAATAGTAACCTTGTAAAAGCATATAAGCATATTTTAAAAAAGTCTGGTTTTATTTATCAAAAAACAGACGATAAAGATTTTTTCGATTATTCTTTTAATTCTTTTTCTATTCAAGGCTTTAAAGTAGTAGACTTATCTAATAAAGGGATAGAAAATGACGTTGTTACAGAATACGAAAGCAAATTTTTGGCTTTAAATAAAAAAATATATAAATTGAAGGCTTTTTTATGAAAAAAGTACAAGATTTTGCATTGTTTTTATTTAAATTAGTCTTGTTTTAAGTTATATATTATGATATAATATATCCATTATCCAAGAGGGGAGTTTTTATAATGGGTTTTACTTTTGATGCTCTTTTAAATATTGTAGAGCAATTTGATATTGAAGGAAAAGTTGTTTCTATTGAGAAATATGGAGAAGGGCACATTAATAACACTTTTTTAGTTATAACCGACAAAAAAAGGTACGTTTTGCAACGTATGAATACAAACGTTTTTAAAAATATAGACGTTTTAATGAATAATATGTATAAAGTTACAACTCACTTGAAAAATCGTGGGGTTGAAACTTTAAATATGGTTTTACTTAAAGATGGTAGAATTTATTTAAACGGGGAAGATAACTTCCGTTTATGCGATTTTATAGAAAATACAATAACTTTCCAACAAGTTGATTCTCCTGAAACGTTTAAAAAGGTTGGAGAAGCGTTTGCAGTTTTCCAAAAATATCTTGCAGACTTTGATGCTACGGAATTGGTAGATACAATCCCACTTTTCCATTATACTCCTAAACGTTTTAACGATTTTAAGCAAGCGGTTAGTCAAAACCTTTCTAATAGAAAAGATACTTGTTTAGATGAAATTAATTTTGTTCTTGACAGGGAAAAAGATTATTCTGTTATAACAAATGCTATTGCCTTGGGAGAAGTTCCATTGAGAGTTACCCATAATGATACAAAGTTAAACAACGTTTTAATGGATGAAACGGGTTCGCATGGCCGTGCAGTTATCGACCTTGATACGGTTATGCAAGGCTCTTTACTATACGATTTTGGTGATTCTATTAGGTTTGGTGCATCTACCGCTAAAGAAGATGAAAAAGATTTAGATAAAGTTCATTTTGATATTAATTTATTTAAGGCATATGCAGAAGGTTTTTGCCCACCTTTAAAAGACGTGTTTACAAAAGCCGAAAAAGATTTATTGCCTTATGGTTCGTATATAATGACAATGGAATGCGGTATGCGTTTTTTAGGCGACTATTTAAATGGCGACACCTATTTTGCAACAAAATACCCAGAACACAATTTAGTGAGATGTCGCACTCAATTTAGGCTTGCTAAAGAAATGCAAGAACAAATGTCTGATATGAAAAAAATTATTAACGATATTTTAAAATAATGGAGAGACTCAAATGAAAAAATGCTTTAAAAACGTTAATGCATACGTAGAAGGAAAGGGTGTTGTAAAAACAAGCCTTTCTTTTGATGATATAATATTATCCGTAGAAAACTGCCAAGATGCAGAAGAAATAAAAATCCCATATAATGCAATAGTTTTACCGGGATTTGTTGATCAACATATTCACGCGGCAGGGGGCTCTGATACAATGGATGCAACCGAGCAAGCATTAGAAATTTTTGCCGACACACTTTCTAAAGAAGGTACTACAAGTTTTTTAGCAACTTCTATGACACAGTCTTATGAAAATATTTCTAAAGCAATGGTGGCTGTTAAATCTTATATGGAAAAGAATCCTGAAAAAGGTGCAAGGGTAATTGGCGTTCATTTAGAAGGCCCATTTATTTCCGAAAAAATGGTTGGCGCACAACCCCTTGAATACGTTGCAAATTTAGATGAAAAAGTTTTTGATGAATACAACGAAATGTCTGGGAATAATATCAAAATTATAACTGTAGCACCAGACGTAGATGGAGCAGAAGAGTTTATTAAACACGTTACTTCTAAAGGTGTAGTGGCGTCTATTGGTCATACTCCATCTAAATATCAATTTGTAAAAAGGGCAATAGAAAGTGGTGCATCTAACGTTACTCATACATACAACGCACAATCTGCACTTCATCATAGAGATATTGGCGTTGTTGGTGCAGCGTTGTTAGAAGATGCGCTAAACTGTGAAATTATCGCTGATACTATTCACGTTTCCGTTCCTGCTATTAAACTTTTGGTTAAAAATAAACCTGCGGACAAGGTCACCCTTATTACAGACTCTATGCGCGCAAAAGGTTTAGAAGATGGAGTTAGTGAACTTGGCGGACAAACCGTTTACGTTAAAAATGGAGAAGCAAGGCTTGCAGATGGAACTTTGGCAGGCAGTGTTTTAAAAATGAACGATGCTTTAAGAAACGTTGTAGAAAAAGTTGGCGTTCCATTTGAAACTGCTGTAGACTTCTGTACGGCAAACCCTGCAAAAAATATTGGTATGTACGATAAAATTGGTAGTATTAAAGTGGGTAAGTATGCAGACTTTACGGTAATTGATGACAAATTTAACGTTATTTTAACAATAAAAGGTGGCAAAATTATATTCGAGGCATAAATATGGATTACGTTTTAAAAAACTCTAAAATAACTGCAATAATTTCCGACTTGGGTGCAGAAATAATCAGTTTAAAATTTAATAATAAGGAAACATTGTGGCAAAATCAAAATGGGCTTTGGGCAGGGCATGCTCCAATTTTATTTCCATTTTCAGGTCACGTAGAAACTGTTATAAACGGTGTTAAATATCCTTACACAATTCACGGTTTTTCAAGAAAGTTTGTTTATAATGTAGACCAAGCAAACGACCAAGAAATTTGCTTTACCTTAAATAGTTCAAATGAAACAAAGGTTTATTACCCCTACGATTTTGAGTTTAAAGTAATTTATAAACTTTTAGATAATTCTGTTGAAACTACTTATTCATTATTTAACCCATCTAACGGGCCAATTTATTCTACCTTTGGTGCACACGAATCTTTTATGCTTAACGAAGATATAAACAACTTCCATTTAGAATTTGACAAAACGGAAGATTTTTACTTATATTCTCATACGTTAGAGGGAC
>JAGBSS010000068.1 GCA_017631725.1 Clostridia bacterium
TAGAAACAATTGGTATTTGCTCTCTTTTAGTCAATTATGCACCATTTTAAATTTCACCAAGCAAAAGTTAGAATTCGTTTTACAAAACGAGGATTTTTTAGGTTATAAGTTAGGAGATTTTAAGCCAAACGTGCAAGAAATTAAATATTCTCCACTTACTAAAGAAGAAATTGAAAAAACTGATAAAACAAGGCTTGAAGTAGAAAAATATTTGCTTACAAAAAGCACCGCCCCTTTTAAATTCTTTAAAAAAGGCTTTAGTAAAGGTGTGGCATTTGCAACTAAAACAACAAAAATGGTGCACGGCTATTTAACCCCGTGTGGAGACGTATTTAGTATAGATAGCAAAAATTATATGCCAACTGCTCTATTAAAAGAATATGCAAAAAAAGGCATTAACGCAGTTTGGGTGCACGGGCTTTTATCTTCACTTTCACATTATCCATTTTGTCCAGAACTTTGCGTTGGGTATGAAAATCGCAGAAAAAAATTACAAAAGTTAGTAGATAAATGCGGTAAATATGGCATTAAAGTATATCTTTACTTTAACGAGCCAAGGGCATTGCCAATAGATAAATCTAAAAACTATTCTCACCTAATTGGGAGAGAAGAAAACGGCGTAGCCCACCTTTGTTTTGAACATAAAGAAGTGCAAGACTACTTATATTCTGCCGTTAAAGATTTATTTTCTAACGTAAAGGGGCTTGGTGGTTGCTTTACTATTACAATGAGTGAAAATCCAACTCATTGCCATTACAGACCAAACAATAATTGTCCTGTTTGCGCTAATGTAAAACCAGAAGAAGTTACGGCAAAAATAAACAACGTAATTTTAAAAGGTGTTAAAGATAGTGGCGCAAAAGCTGAAGTTATAGCAAACCTTTGGGGTTGGTCGCCATTTATGGGGTGGAGTATAGAGCAAGCAGAACGTGGAGTAAAACTTTTAGATAAAGAAATATCCGTGCTATGCGTTAGCGAGTTTGATTTAGATATTGAAAAAGGCGGAATTAAAAGCAAGGTAATAGACTATTCTATTTCCAACCCAGGTCCGGCGGAAATATCAAAAAGGCTTTTAAGTTTAGCAAAAAAAGAAGGGCATAAAACGTATGCAAAAATACAAATTAACAACAGTTGGGAGTGTTCTGCCGTACCGTATCTGCCCGTTTTTGACCTAACGTTAGAGCATATCAAAAATCTTACCGAAATTGGAGTGGAAAATTATTTACTTAATTGGACGCTTGGTGGATATCCTTCTCCCGTTATGGATATGATTGCCACTTATTCTTCTCTAAAAAATAATTTTTCTATTAAGGGTTGGTATGAAAATTACTTTAGGGAAAACGCAGAAATTGTAAAAAATGCGGTTGATTATTTTTGCAATGCCTTTAGAGAATACCCATTTAGCATAGACAACCTTTACTATGCACCAAAAACTTTGGGTTATGCTAATTTGTGGGAAAAAGAAAAAAGCGAAAAGCAAACTACAATGGTATGTTATGCCTTTGACGATTATAATAATTGGATAAAGCCATACCCATATAAAGTTTACATAGAGCAGTATAAAAAATTACTTTCATTGTGGGAAAAAGGTTTAGAACTTTTAAAAACTGCAAAGAAAACAAAAACAATAAAAGAATTAAAACTTTTTGCTAAGGCAGCATATTGCCATTTTTATTCTGACCTTTTGCAAACGGAATATTGCTTTTATAAAGAGCAAGGGGATAAAGAGAACATTAAAATTGTTGTGAAAAAATGCGAAAGTCTAACTAAAGAACTTATTCAAATTGTAAAAAAATCTCCTTACGTTGGTTTTGAAACTTCTAACCATTATTTTTACACGGAAAGAAATTTAATTGAAAAGTTAATAAATTTAAAAAGAATTATAAATTAAAGGTAATTATGAAAAATTTAGAAATTGGAAAGATAACTGCATCTAACGTTTGTCTTGTTTGTATGCGCATTGCATCTTTAACTGAAAAAGATTTAAACTTGCTTTTAGACACGGCTATAGAAAACGGCATTAACTTTTTCGACCACGCAGACATTTATGGCAAAGGTCAAAGCGAAAAAGTGTTTGGCAACTATTTAAAACAAAGAAAAGGTTTAAGGGAAAAGATAATAATTCAGTCTAAATGTGCCATACACGACGGGCAGTACGATTTTTCTAAAGAACATATTTTAAAGTCTGTCGATGGTAGTTTATCAAGGCTTAACGTAGATTATTTAGATTGCCTGTTATTGCACCGCCCAGATACCTTATTACAGCCTGAAGAAGTGGCAGAGGCTTTTGATATTTTGCAAAGTTCTGGCAAGGTAAAAAACTTTGGTGTTTCTAACCATAACTATATGCAAATAGAGCTTTTAAAAACTGCTGTAAAACAGCCTTTAATTATAAATCAATTACAGTTTTCTTTAACAGAAGCAGGACTTATTTCTTCTGGCAACAACGTAAACACAAAAAATTTAGAGGCTACGTTAGAGAGTGGACTTTTAGAGTATAGCAGAATAAATAAAATGACTATTCAGGCTTGGTCGCCTTTTCAATACGGCTTTTTTAAAGGCAGTTATATAGATAACCCTAACTTTAAGCAGTTAAACGACTGTTTAGAAAAAATAGGCGATAAATACGGGCTTACAAAAACGGGGGTGGCGGCGGCTTGGATATTAACTCATCCTGCAAATATTCAACTTATAGCAGGGACAACCAACAATGAACGTTTAAAGGAAATTTGCAAAGCATCTAACGTTAAATTAGAGCGTAGCGAGTGGTACGAAATTTATCGTTCTGCAGGGCACTCCTTACCTTAAAAACATAAAACTTAAAAAGGATAAATATGCAAAATTTTATTTTTAACACTCCAACTAAAATTTATTTTGGAAAAGAAGAATATAAAAAAATAGGTCAGGTTTTAAGTGAACTTGGCTATAAAAAGGTAATGATTCAGTTTGGAAAAGGCAGTGCTATAAAAAGCGGTCTTTTAAGTGAAATTGAAAACCTTTTAAATGAAAGTGGTATTAGTTTCGTAGAGTGCGGTGGTGTAGAACCTAACCCAAAACTCTCTTTTATTAGAAAGGCAACCGAACTTGCCATAAAGGAAAAAGTAGATTTTATTTTAGCAGTTGGCGGGGGCAGTGCAATAGATAGCTCTAAATACACGGCACTTTCAGCCTTTAACAATTGCGATGCGTGGGATTTTATTTTAGGTAAAGTTAGTCCAAAAGGAGCAATACCTTTAGGCGTTATTTTAACCATTTCTGCAGCGGGTAGCGAAATGAGTAGTTCTGCAGTTTTAACCAACGAAGAACTAAACATTAAAAAGGGCTTTACAACGGAGTTTAACAGACCAAAAATTTCCTTTCTTTGTCCAGAACTTACCTTTTCCGTAAACACCTATCAAACGGCTTGTGGAGTAGTTGATATTATGGCTCACACAATGGAAAGATATTTTACCAACGTAGAAGACGTTGACCTAACCGATGGAATTGCTGAAGCACTTTTAAAAACGGTAGTAAAATGGGGAAAAATTGCCATAAAAGAGCCGGAAAACTATACGGCAAGGGCAAACCTTATGTGGGCGTCTTCGCTCTCTCATAACGGACTTACGGGGGCAGGTAGAGAAAATTATTTAGCCGTTCATCAGTTAGAACACGCATTAAGCGGTGTGTTCGATAGTGTTGCACACGGGGCGGGGCTTAGCGTGTTGTTTCCTGCGTGGGCAAAGTTTGTATATAAGTATAAGATAGAAAGGTTTGCAAGGTTTGCAAAATCCGTGTTTAACGTAGAAGAATCTGACCCGTTAAAAGCAGCCTTTCAAGGCATTTTAAAAATGGAAAACTTTTTTAAAAGTATTGGTATGCCAACGACCTTGCGTGAACTTGGAGTTTGTAAAAAAGATATAGAAACTCTTTCTTTAAATTGCAGTAGAAACAAAACTATAACGGTGAAAAATTATATTCCGCTTGGGTATACGGAAATTAAACAAATATTTGAAATTTGTCTATAATAAAAATAAAAACTATAATTTTAGGACATGTTTTTAAAAAATATGTCCTTTTTTAATATTGAAAAACCAAGGTTAATTGTGGTATAATTTTAAAAAAGTTTTAGGAGTAAAAAAGAAGTGAAAAATACAAAAACGGTAACTTCTGCCCCACATAAAGGTGGAATAAGTTATTTCTATAAAAATTATTTACCTAAAGATGGCCTTTCTTTAGAGCAAATTAAAGAAACTCAAGGGGAAATAGACTTTCAAGAACCACCGCTTAAAAGGATAAGCCACGATAATGGTAAAACTTATGGCGAGTGGGTGCAATGCACACATCAAGATAGCATAACCTTTTACGGAGAAGACGAGTATTGGAAGTTGCCCGGTAAAAAAATATGGAACCCCGTTCATAATCACTACGTTTCTAACGGTATGATGAGATATTCTATTCAAGGGCACGTAAAAGCCTACGACTCTTATTGGGGAGAAGGCAATGGAATTAAAAACGGCGTGCCGCAAGGCTTTTTCGACCATCAACATTTAGCCGTTATTTCCGAAGATGATAAAGTTTTATCTAACGAAATGATAAAATACGAAGAAGGCAAAGAATTTGACCCTGAAAATACAAGGGATAAAGATTTTTTACTTAAAAACATAGGTTATGCAAGTGGTGGAGAAGATTGTATCGTTTTAAATAACGGAGATATCTTGGTTTGTGTTTCTGCGTGGCTTACTACTGCGTGCGATATGTTAGGGCTTTCTAAAGATGAATACGCAAACGTTAAAGGCGAAATCCATAACGACGGCAGGGCAATAATAGTTGCTAAAGGAAAATTTAATAAAGAAAATAATAAATATGATTTTACTTTTTCCAAACCATTACTTACTAAAAACACGTTGACTTCAAGGGGCTTTGAAGA